>JASFUR010000197.1:0-6498 GCA_050050215.1 Gemmatimonadota bacterium | reverse complement strand
GGCCGCGAGGACCGGGGGCTCACCAACGAGGAGCTCGACCGCTGCCACGCCGTCGCCATCATCCCGACCGACGCCGAGTACCCCAGCCTGAACCTCGCCCAGGCGTGCCTCGTGCTCGCCTACGAGGTCTTCCTGGCTGCAGGGGGAGGTCAGGAGGAGCTTCCCACGGGTCGCCGAGCCACGCGGCCGCCGACGCACGAAGAGCTCGAGGAGGCCTTCGCCGCCATCGAAGCCGGGCTGCACCGGATCGAGTTCTACAAGGCCAGGAAGCCGGAAGCCGTCATGCGGACGTTGCGCACGATCCTGACTCGGGCCGAGCCGGATCTACGGGAGGCGAAGCTGCTCGGCGCGATCGGGTACGAGATCGGGCATCATATCGATCGGATCACACCGGACAGCTAGCTGGCTAGCTCGTCTCGAGGAGCGCCTCGGCAGACCCTACGACGGGAAGATGAGCGGCACCAGCCTGGGATCTTCCCCGAAGAACCGCTGTCTCAGCTTGTGGGCCATGAGGCGCACCCTGCCGATCTGGGGTAACGTGGCCCGCACGCCGGTCCAGACCCGGTGCCACACCCGATCCACGTTGTGTGGCCCCTCTCTCTCCATGACGTCATCCATGTAGCGCTTGATGGCGTTCATAGCCCACGCGGCGTGTCCCACGGACACGTTGTCGGCCGCGTTGTGGACGTCGACGAACAGCGTCGGATACCCGAAGTGGCGGAGCGTGTCGCGGGCCTCCATGTACGGTCCGCCGACACCGGCAAGCTCGACGGCCAGGTTCAGGCCCAGGATCTCCGGCAGGAAGTGGCGTGGGAAGCAGGAGATGGCGAGCCATAGCGTCGGCACCTCGAAGGACTCGTCGTACAGCCGCGCCCAGTTGGCGAACTCCATCGTGTCCACCGGCGGCGCGTCCTCGCCCATCGCCGCCAGGAGATCCCGATAGACGTTGGCGTGGTGCTCGTCGGGCTTGCCCTCGCCGAGTTCCTCGACCAGCACATGAAAGAGCATGCGACCCACCGTCGTGTGGATCAGGGCGGGAGACGCCATACCCTGCAGCCAGCCACCGTCGATCAGAATCAACGGCGCTAGCTGCACCGTCGTCTCGATGAAGGCGTCCTTGGGCGCGTCCGGTCGCTTGTCCGGCGGACGGTAGGAGTCCACCTGATCCCGATGCTTCTTGTGGACCCATCGCTCGAGGGCCTCGGGATCGTATCTCTTCGACGGGATGGGTCGCTCACCCTTCACGAGCATCGCCATCGAGCGCTCGAGTCTGTCGTGCGCCCAACGCTCCGCCACGGGGAGGATGCCCGGATGGAACTCGACGTTGATCAGGTAGTGGTAGAGCTCGCGTAGCGAGGCTTTCCCGTAGAGACTCTGGCTACGGTTGCCGAACGCGTCCTTGGTCCAGCTCCGACCCTCCACGTGCAACTCTTCCCGAATCGTCGGACCCCTGGGCGTCGGGTCTTCAGTCGACGAGGCTGCCTGCTCGTCGGCAGCGTCCTTCTTCCCGGGCAGACTGTCGATCCAATTCTGGATGATCTCCTGCTCCACGGGTGAGAACACAGCCAGCATGGGCCCGCCGAAGTCGATGAGACGGCCAAGCAGCGCGCTCTTGCCGGTCTTCTTGCTCGTCCTGACCCACGGTGACTCCGCCAAAGCTTCGAGAAATCCGGGCGCATCGAAGTTCTCGGGGTCCAGAAAGTCGTCGATCTTCGTGGCACCCAAACGCCTCTCCGCGTGGTAGCCCTGCGCGTGCGGGGCCTTTCGCCAGAGCATGTCGATCATCTCTTGGCGAGGGTCCGGCGGACCTGCCGGGGCGGCGGCCTCGACCGCTCCGAACCACTCCTCCCAGGCCTGGACACCTGCCCGAACGCCCCGCATGAGGGTCTCCCAAGCCTCACCGAGTCCTTCGTCACCTACCTCCTCCAAGTACCCGAGGGCGGCATCCCGGGCCATGTCGCGACCCGTCTCTAGATAGTCCGGATCCGCGAGGTCGCCACCCATGGGCGGGAGCGCATAGGTCTTCGACGTGTCGCGGATGAGGTCCGGCCCGAAGGCCGACAGACCGAGGAACTGCCAGGCCAGATTCACTCCGAGGATCTCCCCCGGAAACGTCCTCGTGAACTGCGCTAGGGACAGCAGGAAGATCGGCAGCGCGAAACCAGCTTCCCCGAAATCAGGACGCAGCGCGAAGGAGTGCGTCGAGACCTCCTCGAGGGGTGCGCCGAGCCTGCTGTATACGGCCCTATAATCGGCCACGAAGTGGCGGCCGGGATCCGAGACGAACGCCCGCACCTGATGCTGGTAGAGACCGGTCATCGCTGCACCGACGCGCGTATGGGCCGTCGCAACCCGGAGCCCGCACTGCAGCCAGCACCCATCTATGAAGGCGACCGGCATGAACTGCACGAAATAGTGGAGCACCTGACGGCGCGTGAGGTCCTCCGTGTCGTGCTGCCACGGTCGGGAGTATCGGTCGCTCTCGGCGGCCAGCTCCTCCAAGACCCGCGTCAGCTTCGCCCTTGCACCGTCGAGGGTGGAAGGAGCTCCGCCGGAGTCGGTATGCTGCGCGTCGAGGCGCTCGGTGACGACATCGTACGCGAGCGGTAGGACTTCAGGATGTTCCTCGACGTTGACCAGATGGTAGTACGCCTTCCGGTAACTCAAGCGGGTCGGCGCCGGGGCAAGCGCAGGATCGGCGCCGTTGAACGTCGGCCTGCGTGCGTCCCGGTTCACATCTGTCGTCGTCATCTACGCTCCGGTTGGTAGCGTGCCAGGAAAAGGGGAGGCCGGGTCCCGAGAGAACTCAGGACCCGGCGCCCACGAAGCAATTCATCCAATCGCTCTAGAAGATCGAGTAGATGAACGGGGCCAGCGCCGATCCCTGCGCCAGCACCAACAGCGTTCCGACCACCAGGAGCATCACCACGATGGGCAGAAGCCAGAACTTCTTCTCCGACTTCACGTACCCCCAGATCTGGCCCATCAAGCTTGCCTTCGCCACGCGAATCCTCCTAGAACTGTGTTTCCAAGTCGCTTCGACCTTCAGATGCAGCGGGCATCCAGAAGCCTCCGTCCCGCTCCGGATGCCGCAGCGGATTGCGCCCCAACAGCCTCAGGACGAAGCCCACGGGAGTGATCACCACGAAGTACATGATGCTGATGACGACGGGCTGCATGACCTTCCCGATCGCGTTTCCGAGCGCCATCCACCAACCGTGAATCAGCCCCAGCCGCGTCGGAATCGCGATCCCCGCGAGCAGCAGCAGCCCCCCCAGTCCCCACATGATGCGGGGAGCGAGCTCGTGTCCACGCCACAGCGAGATGCCGCCGAAGACGAGGAACGCGATCCCGACGGTAAACGCGAACTTGCGGCCCTCTCGGGCGCTCAATCTAGCTCGAACTGCCATTGCCAATCCTCGGTCTCGTGCCACTCATCCTGCTCTTCCTTGTGGAGCAGGAACGACCCCATCACCAGAGCATCCATGTGCGTGCGCATGAAGCACATGTGCGCGTCCCTCGGTGTGCAGACGATCGGCTCGCCGCGAACGTTGAACGAGGTGTTCACGACCACCGGGCAGCCCGTGAGCTTCTCGAATTCCTTGATGAGCCCATAGTAGTCCGGGCTCACGTCGGGCGTCACCGTCTGCACCCTGGCGGAGTAGTCGACATGCGTCACGGCCGGAATATCGGACCTGGGGACGTTGAGCATGTCGATACCCCACAGTTGCTGCTCGTCATCGGACATCTCGACCCTACGCTCTTCCTTCACCGGCGCGACGAGCAGCATGTAGGGCGAATCCGTATCCAGCTCGAAGTACTCTGAGACCCGTTCCCTCAGCACGCTGGGCGCGAACGGGCGGAAGCTCTCGCGGAACTTGATCTTGAGATTCATCTGGGCCTGCATCTTGGGGCTCCGCGGATCACCCAGGATCGATCGGGATCCCAGAGCCCGCGGCCCGAATTCCATGCGGCCGTTGAACCACCCGAGGACCTTCTCGTCCGCGAGGACCCTCGCGGCGGCCTCGAGCAAGCAGGAACGATCGAGCCGGTGGTACGTGGCACCGATCTTGTCCAGATACGCCTGGATGTCGTCGTCGCTGAAGCTCGGTCCCAAGTAGGCGCCGCGCATCGTATCCTTAACGCCATCCGGCTCTCGCGGGCCGTTGAACTGGCGATGCCAGATGAGCTGCGCGACGCCCAACGCGCCGCCGGCGTCGCCGGAGGCGGGCTGAATCCAGAGCCGCTCGAAAGGACCCTCGCGCAGCAACCGGCCATTGCCGACGCAATTCAGGGCCACTCCCCCGGCGAGGCACAGGTTCTTCATGCCCGTCTCTTGGTGGACGGTGCGGGCCATGCGCAGCATTACCTCCTCGACTACTTCCTGGACGGAGCGAGCGAGGTCCATCTCCTTCTGCGTCAGCTTGGACTCCGGCTCGCGCCGCGGCCCACCGAACAGCTCGCTGAAACGGTCGTTCGTCATGGTGAGACTGTCCAGGAAGCCGAAGTACTCCTGGTTCAGCCGGAAGGAGCCGTCCTCTCGAAGGTCGACCAGGTTGTCGTAGATGAGCTGCACGTACTCCGGGCGGCCGTAGGGCGCGAGGCCCATCACCTTGTACTCCCCGGAATTGACCTTGAACCCGGTGTAGTACGTGAACGCGGAGTAGAGGAGTCCCAGGGAGTCCGGATAGCGCATCTCCTGGAGGAGCTGGATGTCCGCTCCGTTGCCAACGCCGTAGGAAGCGGTGGCCCACTCCCCCACCCCGTCCATCGTGAGGATTGCGGCTTCCTCGAACGGCGATGGGAAGAAAGCACTCGCCGCGTGCGACTCGTGGTGCTCGGAGTAGTAGAGGTCTCCCTCGTACCCACCGAGATCTTCCCGCAGATTGCGGTCCATCCACAGCTTGTCCTTGATCCACAAAGGACCCGCCATGGCGAATTGCTTGAATCCGCGCGGAGCGACGCTGAGGTAGGACTCGACGATGCGCCCGAACTTCCGCACGGGCTTGTCGTAGAACCCGACGGCATCGAGCTCGTCGACGGTGACCCCTGCTTCCTGGAGGCAGTAGGCGACTGCCCGCTTGGGGAAACCGGGGTCGCCTTTGCGGCGAGTGAACCTTTCCTCCGACGCTGCGGCGATGATCTCACCGTCGCGGACGAGGGCGGCGGCGCTGTCATGGTAGAATGCCGAAATGCCGAGGATTGTTGCGGGGGTCATCCCGGGGTGGCTCCAGCGTGGTTCTTGGGGGGCGCGCCGAAGGTCGTCTCAAGCGCGGATGGGGATCGACGAGCAGAAAGCAGATGCTCTTCGAAACTCTCACGCGCCGCTCTTGTTTGGCAATAATATTCTTGGCAACCATAGAAGCGACCTTCACCGCCGAGCCACCCGGGCCCCGGCTCGCGTCCCTCTCCGCTCGACCGAGGTGTTCGGCGGTGGACGCAGTCCATCAAGTGAAACACGGGTGAATGGCTGTTATGCGAGACGAAACCCAGAACGAACGTGAGTCGGAGGGCCAGCAAATCAGTCCTCAGGCCCGGCGTATCGCCCGCCTGCTGCTGCTGGGCATCGGACTGTTGGTGGGACTGGGCTTGTGCGAGGTCAGCCTGCGCGCTTGGACATCGTTGAGCCCCAACGGCGAAGACATGTTCCCGGATCCTCTCGCCATATTGATCGAACCCTATGGTGAGCTCGGATACAAGCAGCGCCCGGGAGCGGTGTTCGAGTATCCGATCACCGGCAAGCACGCGACCGCCAATGCCGCAGGCTACCGGGGCCCCCTGGTGTCCGTCCAGAAACCCGCCGGCGTCGTACGCATCGTGCTCCTTGGGGGCTCGGCAACGCACGGTTGGGGAGTCTCAGACGACGAAACGATCGATTCGTACATGCGCTCGATGTTGAAGTCGTCGCACCCGAATCAGACGTTCGAGGTAGTGAATCTGGCGTTCGACGCACACGATTCGTGGCAGATGTACGAACGGCTCAGGTCCGACGCCCTTCCAATGGACCCCGACGTCGTGATCATGAACGCGGGCGTGAACGACGTGCGGAACGGACGCTATCCCAACCTCCAGGACCGGGATCCGCGGACGATGATCTGGGAGGGTGCGCTCCACGACCTGCGGGAGGGAGCGCGCCGCGGACATGTTCCGCTTTGGCTTCGGGTCAAACACCATGTGTATCTGGCACGGGTCCCCGCGTTCCTGCGCTCTCTCCAGAGCGACCCAGGAGAGCACGTCCAGTCGGACAGCGGACCGTACTCCGACGGACTCGACTACTTCGAGCGGAATGTGAAGCGGGTCACAGATGCCTCGCTCGACATCGGCGCCGCGGTCCTTCTGTCCACTCCGCCATCATCCCTCGAATCGAACTTCGCCCCGACCGACACGTCCCCCAGGGACTACTGGATCACCAATGCCACTACGACGCAGGAGTATCGGGACTCGCTCGCCGCACGGATGCATCAGGTGCAGGAGGAGTATGCCGCCGAGGGACAACCG
>JASFUR010000196.1:0-6517 GCA_050050215.1 Gemmatimonadota bacterium | reverse complement strand
CATCCTCGACGACGACCGGGACGGTGGAGCCCGGCCTGAGCCCGTTCTGGGTCACGACGACATCCACCATGAGCGTCGAGCCTTGGAGGACCGTCATCGGCAGCTCGATGCGTCCCAACTCGATGTCCGGCTCGAGTGACTCGTCGCCCAGCCCCACGGTGAAGACCGGCACGCCCGACGCCTGCAGGGGCACGATGGCCTCCGTGAGCGGGCGCTCACCCGTATCGGCGCCGTCGGTCACGAGCACGAGGCCCGAGAGCGGGACACCGGAGAGCTCCTCGCGCGCCGCGTCCAGAGCGTTGGCGAGGTTCGTGTGGGTTCCGTCGAACGTCATCTCGCCCAGCCCGTCCACTCGGCGCGCCACGTCCGAAAAGCGGAAGAAGCGCAGGGCGAACCGCTCGGACAGGGCGTCCATCAACTCGCTCTGCTCGGGCGTGAACGCGTCGGCGAAGAACGAGCTCCGCGCGGTGCCGTCGGCGTCGGCGAGCGTCATGCTCCGGGAGTCGTCCATCAGGACGCCGACGAAGTTCTGTTGCGGCACCACGGTGGAGAGGCTGAGCGCCGGCTGCATCAGGCAGAACACGAGCAGAGCGAGGAGTGCGACCCTGAGCCCGGCCATCACGCCTCGGTCCGCTACGGTGCTCTTTCCCCGCGCGATCGTGTAGGTCGCGACCGCGCTGGCCGCGATCAGCCCGGCGATGCCGAGCCACGTCCGGAAGGACCCCGGCGCGGCGAAGATGAAATCGCCCTGCTCGAAGACGAGCCGGCGGTACTTGAAGAGGAACTCGAAGATGCTCTGCACGGCCGCCTCAGTGACTCATCGCGTAGACGATCATGTTCGCACCCATCTGATACGCGTACGTGGACATCTCGAGCGGATACCTCGGGTCCTCGGCCCACTCCCAGGCGTCACCGAGATCGGTGTTGAAGTTGACCATCATCATGAGGCGCCCGTCGTCGTCGTACATTCCCTTCACCTCGGGAAAGCACCCTGCGCATTCCGTTCTGCGGACGGTGTTTCCGATCGCGGCGACCTGCTCGACGTGGTCGATGTCGTAGTAGGCCGAGTAGATGGGGTGATCGAGCCCGATGTCGACGAAGGTCTTGTCCGGGAAGACGCGGCGCATGTTCCACTCGAAGACGTCCCACTCGCGCGGGCCCCAGAAGTCGTCGACGATGACGAAGCCGCCCGCCTCGAGGTATCCGCGCAGGCCCGCGACCTCTTCCTCCGTCATGTTCATGCCTCCGACCTCGAGCATGTAGATGAGCGGGAACTTGCGGAGGTCCGGGTCCGACAGGAGGACCGGGTTCTCGCACTCGTACGCGTTCAGGCGTATGAGGCGGTTGATCACGACGAGGAACTGCTGGTCGCTCTTCGGGAAGTCGATGGACCAGGAGTTGCCCCTGAAGCCGTTGCCGGAGTAGACGGCTCTCGTCCAGTAGAAAGGCAGCCGCCCCGCGGGCCTGCTCACCTGCTCCTGATAATCGTTGAGGAATCGGAAGCGCGGGCAGTAGAAGCCCGCGTTCGACAGGTCCATGATCGACGATCCCGGCGGCGGCGCCTGCTGCGCCAGCGTCGTCGTCGGGGCGCACGACAATGCCGCGAGCAGAAGCCCGGCGAAGACCGCGGAGCGGTGGGGTGGCGTGAGCCGCCGTGTCGGCAGAATCATGTCGAAGCGCAGGGGACGAGCGGAATCAGTTCGTATGGTACGCCCGCAGAAAGGTTCCTGGCCAGCGGGCCCTGGGACTTATCCGACACGTCGGGTCCTGTAGTCGCTGAACACGAACCTTGCCGGCCCCCTGTCCCGTAGGGTTGCATGCGGGCTGGAGGCCCAACGAACAGCGGAGCTTGGGAAGAGCCATGAGAGGAAAACCGATGAAGATGGAGTCGCGGACGGTGACGCTACGCGACTTCGCGATCTTCCAGATCAAGCTGGCGCTGGACGGCTTCAAGGACATGGTCGTGTTCGGCCTGTCCATCGCCGCGATCGTCCTGGACTTCATCTCGGGCCGCGGCCGCCGACCGCGCCTCTTCTACTCCGTGGTCCGCGTCAGCGAGCGGTGGGATGCCTGGCTGAACCTCCATGGGGTCGCGAAGGAGCTGGATGAATCCGGCACGGACGACGGCTTCTTCGGAGCCAGCGAGGCGGGAGCCGACTCCCTCATCGGGCAGATCGAGCAGATGGTCAGGGGAGGGGACGAGCCCCGGCATCGGTCGCGCCCGGAAGCCGCTGAGGAGCAGGATGCATCTGGCGCATCGTCGGCCGGAGCGCCACCCTCGATGTCTCAGTAGGCGACGAACTCAGCCGACGGCTTTCCGGAGGGCGGCATCATGAAGACTTGCATAGCGCTCACGTTCTTGTTCCTGGCAGCGGCCCTGGGGGCCGCGCCCGTGTCCGCTCAGAACATGACGGGCACCTGGGAGGTCATGTACGAGGGCGGTCGTGGGGGCACGGTGACCCAGGTACTCACCGCTACGCAGGAAGGCTCTACGCTGACCGGCACGATCGCCTTCCAGGGAGGCGGCCGCGGGGGCCCCGGCGGCGGGGGACGTGGTCCGGGTGGTCAGACGGTCGAGATCTCCGACGGGACCGTCGATGGTGCGTCGTTCAGCTTCACGGTCAACCTGGAGATGGGTGGCGGCTCCGTCACGCTGCACTTCTCGGGGACCTACGAGGCCGACTTCATGGAAGGGAACATCGAGGGCGGTAGAGGCGGCTCACGACCGTTCATGGGCACCCGCAACGACTGAAGGGTCCGCGGGGGACTCTCTGCCGAGGATTCAGTCGGTCGACAGCAGATCCCCGAGGTCGAGAGGGCGGGTGACCATCTGGAGCCCGCCCTCTTCGTCCCGCGGCCACTCCTCCCGCGGCCGATCCCAATAGAGCTCGATTCCGTTCCCGTCGGGATCCCTCAGATAGAGCGCTTCGCTGACACCGTGGTCCGATGCTCCGTCGAGGGACACCCCGTGGGCGATTAGGCGCCGCAGCGCGTGCGCGAGCGCCGCCCGGTCGGGATAGCGGAACGCCACGTGAAAGAGGCCGGTCGTTCCCGCAGCCGGTGCCCGTCCGCCTAGTGATTCCCAGGTGTTCAGGCCGACGTGGTGGTGGTAGCCGCCCGCGCTGAGGAATGCCGCCTGGGTCCCATAGCGCTGGGTCGGCTCGAAGCCGAGTGCCTCCGAGTAGAAGCGGACGGCGCGGTCCAAGTCGGAGACCTTGAGGTGGACGTGTCCGACGTCGACCCTCGGATCGAGCGGCGGGAGGGCGGCGGCGTCCGGCTCCCGTCGATTCAAGAGGGCGTCGCTCTGGCCGGGTCGTCGCCACGCACCATCGACTCGAGCGTGTAGAGGGGACAGACGTGTCGGTCCAGGTAGTCCACCAGAGAGGTCGCGAGGCCGCGTAGCTCTTTCTCGACCTGGGTGTCGGTGCAGCGGCCGTCCCGATCGAAGACGTTCTGCACGCCCGCGATGGACACCGATCCCGGGAGCACGAGCGCGCCCACGTGGGAGCAGACGCCTCGAAGCTGCTCGAGCGACTTGATCGCGCCGATTCGGCCTGCCGCGACCCCCATGAGGGCGACCGGCTTCCCGGCGAGGGCGGAGGGAAAGCCCAAGTTCTCTATGATGAGCTTCGCCATTGCGGAGAACCCGCCGTGGTACTCGGGGGTCCCGATGACCACGCCCGGAGCCTGGGCGATGGCCTCCTTGAGGCGCTTCGCGTCTTCGGTGGTCCCCTGGCCCGGGAAAGGGAGCGAGATCTCCCGGCAGTCGAACACCGTGGGCGGCCCCACACGCCTGCCGAGCTCGTCGTTGACGAGGGCGAGCGCGTGTGCCGTGAAGTTTGCGGGCCTGCTCGTGGCGGATATGCTGACTAGTGGTTCCATGGGTCGGGTCTCAGATGGGATGGGCTGCCCCGTGGCCGAGAGCCGCTTCCCCGGCTATGTCACGCACGACCTTGAGGTGATGAGCGTTGTGGACGGCGCACATGCGCACCCACTCGGAGCTCGTCAGGTATCCCAGGGTGAAGTGTTCGGACCGCGCCCTGCTGGCGCGCACCTCGTCCGAACGCGCACCGATGCGCTCCCACGCCGCGATCACTTCCGGAAGCAGTGCGAGGAACTCGGCGTGCGAGTGGTCGTCGGGCAATGCCGCTCGGGGCGACGTGGCGACTCCACGCCGGAATCCGCCCGCGGTGAAGACCCGATCGGCGAGCTGGTGGGGCTGCTTCTCGAGATTGCGTCCCGGCTCGGCGAGGTTGGCTTCGATGTCGTCGGCCATGATGCGGGCGACCAGGAGGACGTGGCCCGCATGCTCGCCGCAGTTCCAGGCGGAGACGCCCTGGTCGCTTCGCTCACTGAGGACATCGTCCTCGAGGATGCGGGCGACGGCGGTCCACTGCTGCCGGATCTTTGCCAGATCTCCGTCGAGGTCCCACGCGTCCGTCTGCCAAGGAGGGGTGCCGCTCATCGCTCGTCCTTTCGGTAGAAGCCCCAGGTCGTAAGCTCGGGCGCCACGGTGGCCTCGCCGACGATCTCGTACCCGAAGTGCCGGTAGAGTGCCACGTTCTCCGGGTTCTCCGTGGTCAGGCTGACTCCTTGGGAGTCGGGGTCGGCCGCGGACAGGTCGTGCACCGCCTCCAACAGATCGCGGCCCAGACCGGTTCCCTGCGTCGCGCGTCTGACCCCGATCATGTTGAGATGCAGGTGGGGTGCGTCCACCTGGAACGGGCCGCACGCGTCGGCGAAGGCACCGTAGCGGGCTTCGGCGTCCGAGCCGAGCTCGGCCCAGACCTCCGCGCGCAGCTCGTGGAACTCAGGCGGCGGACGTGGTCCACCCGGCCGCGAGACGAGCGCGACGCCCAGGAGCGCCTCGCCGTCGGGGACTCCAAGCAGCGTCTCGTCGCGGAACACGCGCGCCATCACGAAGAAGTGGATCAGAGTGCGAAGGCGCTCGTCGTATTCGGGCGCATCCGGCCCCAGGACGAATCGCATTACGGGGTAGTCGTGGAAGGACTCGTGGAGGACGTCGACCACGCGCGGGACGGCCGTCGGGTCCAGTCGGAGGACGTCCATCATGCTCCCGGCACCTCTCCGAAGCTGCCTGACCTCAGGAAGCGAATCGTGGCCTCGGCCACGTCGAGGCGGTTCATGATGAACGTGTGCGTGGCGGGCAGCACGAGGAAGTCGGCGGCTCCCTCCACACGGGCGTTGTCCACACCGACCTTTCCATCGTCCGGCCCCGGAATGATCCACGACGTCACGGGGTTGAAGCTCACGTCGCCGGTGATGACGCCCAGAGGGAAACGCACCGGGCCCCAGCGTCCGGCGACATCGGTGGAATCGGTTCCGAGCTCCGCCCCGGCCGGGCCCAGAACGAGTCGGAGCAAGGGTGAGTCCTCGAAGGCATCGATCAGCTCGCTGCCGCCGGCCGGCGGGCTCAGCATGACGACGCGCCCGCGGTGGGGAGTCGGACGTTGGGCGAGGTAGCCCCTGACCAGGATGCCACCCATCGAGTGGGTGACGAAGTGGAGCGTCTCGGCCTCTTCGGCGCAGCAGCGTCGGACCTCTTCGGCCAGTAGGTCGACGAGCTCCTCGATCGGCGCAGACCGGGACGGGTAGCCGAAGCTCACGACCCGGTAGCCCGAGGCCTCGAGTCGATACTCGAGCACGGACATGGACGCGGGTGTCCGGCCGAGCCCGTGCACGACCACGACCGTCTCTGCGCCTTCGGGAGGCGGCGGGAAGCACGCCATAGCGATTGCGAGGCCGCAGAGCGCGGCAAAGACCTCTCTCCGCCTCATGTCATGAGCAACCGGATGGCGCCCGGGCGCAGCAGGATCTCGGCGGGTAGCCGACCGACCGGCTCGCCGTCCACCTGAAACGGCACCTCCCCGTCGGCGTCGAGTCGGACCCGGGTCGCGGTCGTGTGCGCTACGCCCGAGGCGTTCTGGAGGCTGGAGGCCATTGCACGGAGCCACAGCGCCGCGACCCCGACGGTGCCGGTCCTGGTCACGGTCAGTAGATCGAGCCGTCCGTCGAACGGGTCGGCCCCGGAGGCTACGGTGCCGCCGAATGCCATGTCGGCGACATTGGCGAGGATCACGCTGGCGGCGGCCAGCCCCCGTTCTCCGTCCGGTGTCACCCGGATCTCGGGTGCCGGATACCGATGAACGGCCCTGGCCACGGCCGGCGATTTCCGGACCAGCCCGGCGATGCCCATGAGCCCGGTCCGCTTCCTGTTGAGCGCGTCGATCACCACCGCGTCGTAGCCGGCTCCGAGCCAGAGCAGGAAGGGCCGGACGCCTCCGTCGAAGGACACGACGCCCACGTCCACCGGACGGACCGCGGCGGTCTGCAGGGCGCGCGCGACCGCGCCGGGGTCGCTCCCGAAGCCGAAGGCCCGAATGGCTGCGTTCGCGGTGCCGGAAGCCAGAAAGCCGAGCGCCGGGAGCCGATCGGCGGGTCGCTCGGTCCGCATGAGACCGGTGACCACCTCATTGAGCGTACCGTCCCCACCGAT
>JASFUR010000195.1:0-6526 GCA_050050215.1 Gemmatimonadota bacterium | reverse complement strand
CACGCCGACGATCTCCAGGAAGTCGTCGCCCCACCAGTGGAGGCGGATCCTCCGGCCCAGGGCGCTCTCGTCGGGGAAGTAGCGGCGGGCCATGGACTGCGACACGATCGTGACGGGTCGCGAGTCCTCGCGGTCCTCCGGGCCGAACGCGCGTCCCTCGAGGACGGGGATGCCCATGGCGGCGAAGTATCCCGGTGAGGCCGCCTTCTTATCGATGGAGGGAGCCTCGGCTCCGTCCCACGGCCTGCCTTCGATGTCGAACGAGCCGCCATCCGGCGTCCGGCTCAGAGGCAGCGCGCTCGTGAGTCCGGCCTCGGCGACTCCGGGGACGGTGCCGACCCGGTCCACGAGATCGTTCCAGAAAGCGTGACGCTGCGCGGCATCGGGATATCGCGGTTCGGGGAGCGTCACGTGCGCGGTGAGGACCCCCGCCGGTTCGAAGCCAAGATCGACGTCGAGGAGCCTGGTCACGGTCCGGGCCATGAGGCCGGCGCCCACGATGAGCACGAGCGTGACCGCCATCTCCACGGCCACCATCGCGCGTTGGCCGGCGTGCGCACGCGTCGAGCCGCGTCGCGCACCGGTCTTGATCGAGGTCCACGCGTGTCGACTCGCCCGTAGCGCCGGCCACAGACCCGCCAGCACGCCGGCACCGAGCGCGCTGAGGAGAGCGTACGTGAGCAACCGCCAGTCGAGCTCGGCCGGGCCGGCGAGCGCGCCCAGCTGCGGAACGAGGTCGAGGATCAGGTCCCGCCCCAGAAGGGCCAGGCCCAGGCCCAGGGCGCCGCCGAGGAGCCCGGTGAGGGTGGTCTCGATCAGGACCTGCCGGGCGAGCGTGCCGCGCCCCGCACCGAGCGCAGCGCGCAGGGCGAACTCCCCGCTCCGGTCGAGCGACCGGGCGAGGAGCACGTTCGCGGCGTTGATCGCGACCACGAGCATGAGGAGGAGGCCGGCGCCCTGCATGGCCAAGAGCAGGGTTCGCGAGTCGCCGACCAGGGCCTCCTTCAGGGGCTGCATGGCGATGCCGTTCTCGGTGTTGCCGGCCTCGACGAGCCCGTTCGCCATGGCGAGCAGGGGCTGCTCGGCGGTCTCGGCCGAGAGATCCGGGCGCAGGTGCCCGAGCACGGTCAGGAAGCCCGTGGCTCGTCCCATCCAGGGCAGGGGAGCGTCCATAGGAGCCCACGCATCGATCGCGCGACCGACGCGGAGGGTCTCCTCCTCGGGTGGAAGTACTCCGGACACCCGCACCGGGCGGCCGTCGAGGTCGATCGTGCGGCCGATGACGGACCGCTCGGCGCCGAACGACCGTCTCCAGAACGCATCCGTGAGGAGGACCGTAGCCTCGCCGGCGGTGCCCGGATCGCCGGGCGGATACGTACGTCCGAGCGCCGCCTCGAGACCGGCCGCGCCGAACAGGTCGCCGACCGTGCGCCCCAGGACCACGCGCTGCGGAACGCCGTCGGCCATGAGGCTGTGGACCGTGGAGTAGTAGCCTCCCAGCGCGACGAACGGCCCGCCTTCGCGCTCCCAGTCCTCGAGCTCCGGCAGCGACACGTTGCCTTCGCCGTAGGTCGGATGCACGGAGAAGACCCGCACGATGCGGCCTGGGTCGGGGAGCGGCAGCGCGCGCACCAGCACCGCATCGACGACACTGAAGACGGCCGTGCTGGCCCCGATCCCGACCGCGAGCAGCATGACCGCTGCGCCGACCGAGCCGGGCCGTCGCCGGATCTGGCGCAGCCCCGCCACCCACTCCCGCACCCACCCGTTCATCCAGGCCACGTCGTCCCCTCCCCGTGTCGAAGTCCGTCGGCCGGCCCGGGCCCCTCCCGGTCGCCGGATGCGTGAGCGCGCACGCGACACGCGCTCGCCGATCCCGTTGTGGATCGCGTCCCACGCCAACAGCCACAGCACGCGCGCCCGGCTCTCGCCGCGCCTGCGGGCGTCGTCCATCTGGTCCTGGGCGAGGCGTGCCATGTCGTCTCCCCACCGTCTCCGCATCGAGGAGGAGAAGGCGAGCAGCAGCAGCTGGTAGAGCCGACGCATCAGGCAGTCGCGCCGTCGGGAAAGAAGACGCTCTTGGACCGTGCCGTCTGCAGCAGGTCGGCGAGTCGGTCGGCTTCGGCCCGCGCGGCGCGCACGCCCGCGTCCGTGAGACGGAAGTACTTCCGCCTGGAGTCGTCGTCCGAGTCCGACGCTTCGGACGCCTCCTCGATGAGGCCGGCGTCCTCCATCTCGCCCAGGGTCCTGTAGAGGCTTCCCGGCAGGACGCGCTCACCGTCTTCGGCGTCGGCCTGGAGCTCCTTCACCAGGCTCCATCCGTGGCGCGTGCCGTCGCCCAGCAGAAGCAGGATACGGAACGCGAGAGGCTTGAGGGTCGGTCCGGCCGTCACAGGTACTCCTCACATAATGTGACTAGTCACGAAATGAGAGTAGTCACGCGGCGGAGTCCGCGCCAGGCCAGATCACTTCGGCCGCTTCGGTGCGTCGGCTCGAGACCTGCGGATGAGGGTCCGAGGCGTCGATCTACGCCTGTTGAGGTAGACGGTCGCCCGAGCGTCGGGCGACACCGGACGCGTGATGTGCCCGGAGCCGACACCCCCTTCGCAGTGAGGAAGCCCCGTGTCGCTTCAATCTGCAGGATACGCTTTCACCCGCATCGCCCTCGTGACCGCGGCCCTCGCCGGGCTCCCCACGACGGCGGCATACGCCCAGACCACCTACACCGTCGACGCCACGTCCGATGGAGCCGACGCGAACGTCGCCGATGGGGTCTGCGACGACGGCGCCGGCGCATGCACCCTCCGCGCGGCGATCGAGCAGGCGAACGCCACCGCCGGGCTCGACAGCATCCACTTCGACGTCCCGGGGGCGGGCGTCCACACCATTCAGCCGGCCACCCTTCCGGAGATCACCGACCCGGTCGTGTTGGACGGCTATACGCAGCCCGGCGCGAGCCCGAACTCGAACGACGCCGACCAGGGCTCCAACGCGGTGATCCTGATCGCGCTCGACGCGAGCCTCACGAACGGGGCCGGGCTCGACCTCTCGGCCGGAGGATCCACCGTAAGGGGCCTCTCGATCCACAGCGCGGGCGACTGGGAGATCCGCCTGTTCACCAACGGTAACAATACCGTGGAGGGCAACTTCCTCGGCATCGCCGCGGCCGGCGACTCCCTCCCCGACCCCGGGTTCTACACGGTCCGGGTCCAGAGCTCGGGCAACACGATCGGCGGGACCACACCCGCCGCTCGCAACGTCATCGAGGGCGGCGGGTCTGACGTGCTGATCGAGGCGGGCGGGGACGACACGGTCGTTCAGGGCAACGTGATCGGCCTCGACGCGAGCGGGGCCCGGTCGCTCAGGGAAGGGACCGGAATCGAGGTCGTCGACGCGGAGGGTACCGTCATCGGCGGGACGACCCCTGCCGCCCGCAACGTCATCGCCGGGGCGTCGAGGGGCATCGTGGTCCGGGGCACCAGCCTGAACACCCGCATCCGGGGGAACTACATCGGAACCGACGTGACCGGCACGTCCGCCGTCCGGATCGGCTCCGACGGAATCGAGCTCGCCAGCCCGTCGTCCCTGACGACCGTGGGGGGGAGCGCGGCGGGGGAGGGGAACCTCATTGCGGGGACGGGTGACCCCGGCGTCCGCATCTCGGCCAACGAGAACGTCATTCAGGGGAACGTGCTCGGACTCGACGCGACCGGAGCCGACGCCCTCCCCTTCGACTACGAGGGCATCTACCTCGACAGCGGGGCATCGGACAACCTCATCGGGGGCGACGCGCCCGGTGAAGGCAACACGGTCACGAACGCCGGCACCCAGGGGATCTCCCTGGCCGGCGGGGCCGCGACGACGCGGAACACCATTTCGGGCAACGTCGTCTTCGACAACCCGATCGGCATCGATCTGGGATACGACGGGGTCACGCCCAACGACGCGGACGACTCCGATACCGGCCCGAACGGGCTCCTCAACTTCCCCGACCTCACGCTCGCATACGCGGGCAGCACGGCCGGCGCGGTCCAGGGGAGCTACACCGGCGCGGTCGGCGAAGCGCTCAATCTCGAGTTCTTCGCGAGCGGCGCGTGCAATCCGCTCGGGTACGGTGAGGGTGAGCGCTTCCTGGGGTCGGGCACCGTGACGACCGACGCCTCGGGACAGGGAGCGTTCACCGCCACGCTCACCGAGCCACCGGCGGCGGGCGAAGCGGTGACCGCGACCGCGACGGACGCGGACGGCAGCACGTCCGAGTTCTCGGAGTGCGTGATCGCGGCGGGGTATACGGTCGCGGTGACGCCGGACACGGTGACGATCTCGACGGGGCAGAGCGCGTCGTACACGGTCAGCGTCGCGGCCACCGGGCCGGAGTTCGGTGAGCCGGTCTCGCTGTCGT
This sequence comes from Gemmatimonadota bacterium, assembly GCA_050050215.1. Taxonomy (GTDB): domain Bacteria; phylum Gemmatimonadota; class Gemmatimonadetes; order Longimicrobiales; family Gaopeijiaceae; genus UBA2982. The sequence continues at coordinate 2,124 of JASFUR010000195.1, read as the reverse complement.
GCGCGGGGGCGCTGCCGAGCGGGGCTTCGTGCACGTTCTCTCCTCCCGAGGTCACGCCGGGGACCGGGACGGCCACGTCGACGTTGACCGTGGGCACGGCGACTGCGTGGCAGAGCCCGGTCGCGCCCGTGGGGTCGTGGGGTGGGAGTTGGCCGATGTCCGTGCTGCTGACCGTCCTCGGCGTGCTGGCCATGTCGACCATGTTGGCTGGTGCCGCGAGGGGCGGCGTGCGGCCGGCTCGGGCGGTGGTGGTGGCGGTCGTTCTGGCGGCGACCGCCGGAGTCGTGGCAGGGTGCGGGGATGATCCTTCGGGGCCGTCCACGCCCACGCCGGTCGTCTCGACGTTCGTGGTGAACGGGACGTCGGGCCCGATCGTGGAGAGCGATCAGGTGGTTCTGGTCGTGGAGTAGGCGGGGCGCGACCGGGCTCCATCCGTCGGCGCCGGAGGGCGCTACGCGCGCGCTCTTGCTACCAGGGCGGAGTCGCAGCATAATCGCCACGCCATGGAACCGCACCGACTGCACGACGACCGAGCCCCATGCGACGAAGGGTAGCTCCGCTCGCGGCACTCGCCGTCGTGGTCCTGGGGGCGCCCGGCGCGATCGGCGCACAGCAGCTCAAAGCCGGCACGCGCATCCGGGTCGGGTCGCCCGAGCTGCCGCGATTCACCCACCGCTCTCACCGTCGGTGGTGGGCTCGTGGGGAGCGTGGCGGGGGCGCTCGTCCGCACCGAGGAGTGGGAGGCCGTACCGCTCCGCCAGCTCTCCGGGGCGGCGCCGCCTGCCATGAGGGTTGCATCGCCTCGATTCCGGCGGCTATGGGTCGTGTGCCGGCGTTTCACCGCGCCACCCGCTGACACGTCCCCATACCGGAGTGAAACCATCAGATACGCATGTCTCGTCTTCACGCTCGCCGTCATCGGTTGTGCCGGCGAGCCTCGGGTGACGGAAGAGGACGTCGCGCAGTTCCAGCAGGCGGCGGAGTCGTACCGACAGCTCTACCAGGAGGGCGGTGAGCGCTGCGCCGAGATCCTCTCGTTCATCGATCCGGACATCCAGATGATCGAGAGTGGGGAGCCCTGGAGCTACGCGCGGCTCGAGGAGTACTGCCCCTACCTCCCGAGCAAGCGCGTCGTGGCCCGCTGGTCGGATACCCGCGTCATCTCGCCGGATGCCGCGTACGACTTCGTCACATGGGTCTTCGAGGGGAACGAGGACCGGCGTATACGGGAGACCACGGCGCGCGTCTGGAGAAAGACCTCCGACGAGTGGAGGATCATCCAGATGAACTCGGTGCTGGGTCCTGCGTCCGTGCCGGGCGACGGCGGGGCTCCGTGACCCGTGGCGGCGGGGTCGGTTACGGCTTCACCAACCCCGTCTTGCTCAGAATCTTCTCCATCAAGCACCAGTGCGTGACGCTCGACTGGAGCAGGTTCAGCCCCACGAACGCGGTGAACAGGAACCACCACGGGCTCACGAACCAGCCCAGGGCGAGGGAGGCCAGCACGAACGTGCCGGCGATGGCGCGGATGGCGTAGTGCATGCTCATATGAGCTCCTCGGCTCCCACGGAAAAGAGTTTGAGGCCTTCCTCGGCGCCCTTCGCATCGCGCAGGGCTTCGAGTCGGCGAGTGAGGTCGGCCGCGCAGTCCGGCGTCATGGCGGCCATGAAGCAGGTGCTCGAGCCGGGGAACGCCCGGCTGCCGAGCTTCCGGCCCGTGGCACCCTTGCCGCGGATGCCGTCGACCTCGGAGTAGCCGATCACCTCGCAGGACTCGAGGATATCGGCGACGTCGTCGGCGTGCGACGCGTCCACGAAGATGATCATCATTCGACGGTTCATCGGTGCATCTCGTAGTACAGGAGTGGAATCGCGACCAGGGTCAGCGCGGTCGCCACGATCGCGCCGCTGATCATCGCCATGCCGAGTCCCTGGAAGATCGGGTCGGTCACCATGACCGCCCCTCCGATCACGACCGCGGCGGCGGTCAGGATGATTGGGCGTGCCCGGATGAGACCGGACGCGACCACGGCCTCGCGCAGGGGCTGCCCGCGCTCGAGGCCGAGCTTGATGAAGTCGACGAGCAGGATCGAGTTGCGGACGATGATGCCCGCCAGCGCGATCA
>JASFUR010000194.1:0-6582 GCA_050050215.1 Gemmatimonadota bacterium | reverse complement strand
GGCCTCGCGAACGTGCTGACGGGGCCCCAGGCGGGCCGCCTCTCCGACCGCATCGGCCGCAAGGGTATCCTGCTCCTGGCGAGCGCGGGTCTTTCACTCGTGATGCTGCTCACCGTGCCGCTCGTGACGAGCCTGTGGACCGCCTATGCGATCTTCTTCCTGGTGATGGTGCTCATCGCCATGCGCATCAGCCCGTTCTCGGCGCTCCTGACGGCGCTGGTGCGCGACGAGCGACGGGGCTCCCTGATGAGCCTCACCGTGGCCTTGGGCCAGATGGGCTTCGCGATCGGCGGAGCCATCGCAGGTCCGCTCTTCTCCGGCATCGGATACGCGTCCAACACGGTCCTCGGAGCGATCTTCGTGCTCGGCATGGGGCTGATCGTATGGTTCTGCATCCCGGAGCCCCGCGGCTGAGGCACCCGAGGGAAAACCTTTGTCGCGCACCTGGGCTGCGTCTATCTTCCAGCCTGCCACCCCCACCGGTCCCAGGGAGCCTCTTTGAGCGCCGATCGGCCCAAAGACGTAGCCGTCTTGTATGTAGAGGATGCGGTCGACCAGGCCCTCCTCGTAAAGGCATTCTTCAACAAGATGCCGGGCTTCTCGGTCACGCATGCCCAGGACGGCCAGAAGGCCGTCGAGCTCATCGAGGACGGGGACTGGGACCTGCTCGTCACCGACCTCAACCTCCCCGGCGTCGACGGCTTCTCGGTCATCAAGGTGTTCCGGGCGAAATACCCCGACGGGCCCATCCTCGTCACCACCGGATACACCCAGGCGGAGTACGAGGAGCATGCGCTCCGCTCCGGCGCGGACCAGGTGATGATCAAGCCTCTGCACCGGGAGGAGTTCGAGGGGCGTGTCGAGTCGATGGTCGTGGAGGCCCAGGCGCCCGTTCTCGACGAGCCCTCGGTCGTCCTGGCGGTGGAAGGACGGCTCGGCGACGCCGAAATGGGGTGCGGCGGCACACTCATGGCCGAGCTCGCGAAGGGGCACGCCGTGGTCGTGGTTCCGATCTGTCACGATCCGCGTGACGCGAGCCCCGAGGAGCTCAAGGCCGCGGACATATCCGCCAAGGTGCTGGGAGTCGAGTTCCGGGTCGACCGCACGCTCTTCGGGAACACCGAAGCCCAGCGGGATCTCATCGAGCGCACCCTGAACGAGCTCAGGCCGACGATCGTGTACATGCCCGCCCCGGACGATCGGGATACCTCCCGGAACGCGGCCGCGACGATCGTGCGGGACGCCACGCAGGAAGTCGAGACGGTTCTGGCCTACGAGACGGCGACGACCGGCCTCGAGTTCACGCCCTCGGTCTTCAGCGACGTGCGTGCGGAAATGGTGGTCAAGATGGAGGCGCTCGCCGCATACCAGGCCGTGGGCGCTCCGCGGGTGGATCTCCGCCCACGCATGGCACAGGCCTATGCCCGCTATTGGGGGCGTTTCCGTGAATTCACCGAGGTCGAAGCCTTCGAGCTCATCCGCGGCAGCGTGGACTGAGCCTCCCCGGCCCGAGTGCCTCCCGTTCCGGCCCGCGCTTGCGGACCGCGACCCGCCCTGACGAGCTTACCCCTCCTTTCGGGTAACGAATTCGTCAAGTCAATCAGGCTGGTAGCGTGCATCTAGATTTCGAGCGCGACATCGTCGAGATCCAGGCACAGATCGACAAGCTCCTGGATCTCGCCGACCGCCGCGGCATCGATGTGGCGGACGAGGTGGGCGTCCTGCGTACGCGACTCCAGCACCTCAAGGAGCAGACGTACGACAACCTGCGTCCCATGGAGCAGGTGCAGGTCGCGCGTCACCCCCAACGCCCGTACACCCTCGACTACATCGAGCGTCTGTGCACGGACTGGGTCGAGCTGCACGGCGACCGCTCCTTCCGTGACGACGGGGCGGTGGTCGGGGGTTGGGCCCGCTTCAACGGCCGCTCCATCATGATCGTCGGCCATCAGAAGGGCCGCGACATGAAGGAGAACCTCCGGCGCAACTTCGGCATGGCGCACCCCGAGGGATACCGGAAGGCGCTCCGCCTGATGAGGCAGGCCGAGAAGTTCAAGAGGCCGGTCGTGACCTTCATCGACACGACCGGCGCGTATCCGGGCATCGGCGCCGAGGAGCGGGGCATCGGCGAGGCCATCGCCCTGAATCTCCGTGAGATGGCCAGACTCGAGGTCCCCGTCGTGTCCGTCGTCATCGGCGAAGGCATGTCGGGTGGAGCCCTGGGAATCGGCGTGACGGACCGGATCCTGATGCTCGAGCACGCGATCTATTCGGTCATCTCTCCAGAGGGCTGCGCCGCGATTCTGTGGCGCTCCGCCGACCACCGCGAGGACGCTGCCGAGGCCCTCCGCCTGACGGCCGGCGATCTCGTGGAGCTGGGGGTCGCCGACACGATCGTACCCGAGCCTCCCGGCGGAGCCCACTCGGACTGGGACGCCGCGGCCGCGGCCCTCGAGCAGCCACTCGACGACACGCTGAAGGAGCTCGAGAAGCTGCCGGTCAAGAAGCTGCTCGAAGCGCGCTGGGCCAAGTACGAGAGCATCGGCGCCTGGCGCGAGGCCTGAGCGCGATCTGATGGTGGGTTTCGCCGAGGTACGGTTCAAAGGAACCAGGAAGGGCTACTTCTCCTTCTCGGACATCGACCTCCGTCCGGGCACCCACGTCATCGTGGAGGCCGACCGGGGCGAGGACCTGGGAGAGGTATCCGCGGTCGGCGCCATCGCCGAGCGGAAGTGCTCCTCCTCGGGTGGGTGCGAGACACCCACGCCCGAGCACCGCGTGCTCCGGGTGGCCCGTCCCGACGAGCTGTCTCGCCGCTCCGGGCTGCGAGACGACGAGCAAAGGGTGCGGGAGAAGACCCGGGAGCTCGTGAGCCGGCATGGTCTCAAGATGAAGGTCACCGAGGCCGAGTGGCAGTACGACCGCAACAAGCTGCTCATCTACTTCACGGCCGATAAGCGCGTCGACTTCCGACAGCTCGTCCGGGATCTCGCGCGCACGTTCCGGACGCGCATCGAGCTCAAGCAGATCGGCGTGCGCGACGAGGCCGCGCTGCTCGGCGGGGTGGGCCGCTGTGGCCGCGAGCTGTGCTGCTCCACCTGGCTACCGGAGCTCCGACCGGTGTCGCTGCAGCTCGCCAAGGACCAGCGCCTCTCGCTGAACCCCGCTCAGATCAGCGGGTGCTGCGGGCGCCTCATGTGCTGTCTCATGTACGAGCACAGGACGTACGTGGAGGCCCGGCGGCGCTTCCCGCGCGAGGGCCGGACGGTGAAGACGTCACGAGGGGAGGAGCGCGTCGTGAGTGTCGACATCTGGAACGAGATGGTCTCGCTCCGGACAGCCGCCGGCGAGCACCGCACCGTCGCGTTGGACGAGCTGAGAACCGAGGTCGGCCAGCCGCGAGGACGGCGCCCCGACCGGGACCGGAAGGAATAGCCTTTGAGCGACCAGTCTCGGCGCTACATCACGACGCCGATCTACTACCCGTCCGGCGAGCCGCACATCGGTCACGCCTATACGACGATCCTCGCCGACGTCCTCGCCCGCTTCTGGAGACAGGACGGCGTCGACGTGCTCTTCCTCACCGGGACCGACGAGCACGGGCCCAAGATGCAGGAAGCGGCCGAGAAGCGGGGCATCGAGCCGATCGAGCTCTGCGACCAGATGGCCGCGACCTTCAAGGCGGCCTGGGAGCGGCTCGAGATATCCAACGACCGCTTCATCCGCACGACCGAGCCCGATCACGTCGCCGTGGTCACGGCGTTCCTGAACCGACTCTGGGAGCGGGGCCAGATCTACGAGGGCTCCTACTCGGGCTGGTACTGCATCCACGAGGAGCGCTACTGGACCGAGAAGGACCTGGGTGAAGGCAACACGTGTCCTGATTGTGGGCGCCCGACGACCTACCTGGAAGAGAAGAACTACTTCTTCCGCATGGGCTCGTACCAGGACGCCCTGGTGCGCCACATCGAGGAGAACCCCGACTGGATCGTGCCCGAGATCCGGCGCAACGAGATCCTCGGGTTCCTGCGCAAGCCGCTCGGAGACCTGTCCATCTCCCGGCCGAAGGCGCGCGTATCGTGGGGGATCCCCCTACCCTTCGATGAGGAGCACGTCACCTACGTCTGGGTGGACGCGCTCACCAACTATCTGACCGCGTCGGGCGCCATCGACCCCTCCGCGCCCCCGGGCGAGGAGGGCTTCGAGGACACGTCGGGCTCCTGGTGGCCGGCCGACCTGCACGTGATGGGCAAGGACATCCTCACGACCCACGCGGTCTACTGGCCCACGCTGCTCATGGGCGTCGGGCTGCCCCTGCCGCGCCAGATCCTCTCGCACGGCTGGTGGGTCGTGGGGGAGACCAAGATGTCGAAGTCCCTCGGCAACGTCGTCGACCCGCTCGCGCTCCGGAGCGACTTCGGGACCGACGCCGTGCGTTGGTACCTGCTTCGGGAGATGCCGACGGGAGGAGACGCCTCGTTCACGCCGGAGCGCTTCCTCGCGCGCTACGACGAGCTCGCGAACGTGCTCGGCAATCTCGCGAGCCGCGTAGTGTCGATGATCGTGAAGTACAGGGACGGCGTCGTGCCCGACGCCCCGACCGACGGGCTGGACGACGCCATCGTCAAGGCGATGGAGGACGCCCGAACCGCCATGGCGAGCTACAGGGTCCACGAGGCGCTGGCGGCCGCCATGGACCTCGCACGCACGGCCAACGGGTACGTGGAAGAGCGCCAGCCGTGGACACAGGCCAAGGAAACGCCGGCGGACCTCGACCACACGCTGGCGACGCTGACCCGCGCGCTCACGGCGCTGTGCGCGCTCTTCCAGCCGGTCGCCCCTGCCAAGATGGCAGAGCTCGCGACCTGCCTCGGGCTCGACGGCGTGCCCACACTGGACGAGGCGCTGGCGCTCGAAAGCGTGGGACGGACCGTGGAAAAGGGGGCACCGCTCTTCCCGAGGGTGGACGCCTCCTGGGCGGAATAGGCCCCCGGGGCGCGCGGAGAACTACGTACGTTTCGGTGCAAATTGCTTGACGCCCCGTTCGGCGGCCTCGTAGCTTTGTTTCTTGAGCCCTGTAGTTCGGGTTCAATCCCCCCCTGGAGCGCGTCGAGACTAGAGAAGTAGGCACGTACACCCTTCGTCCACAAACCAACCAGGCGGGTCCCCCATGACCGGAGACAAGTGGACCTTCCTCGTCGTCCGCGGCGAGGACAGTCCGGTCAGACAGTTCTCGATCTCCACACGGCGCATGCGCGCCGTGCTCGTCGCCGCATCCGTGGCCGTCATCGCCGCGCTGGGCATCGTGCTCTCCTCGAGCATCGAAGGCATGGCCCGGATCGAAGCCCGCCAGCTCCAGGCGCGGAACCTCGCGCTCCAGGCCGAGCTCGATCAGTTCGACACGCGCATGCAGCAGCTCCAGTCCACGCTGGACCAGGTGGCCACCAACGACGCGAACTTCCGGAGCATCGCGGGACTCGAGGTGATCGACCCCGAAGTCCTGGAGGCCGGCGTCGGCGGACCGGGTCTCGGCTCGCCGGAAGGGATGCCGCTCTGGACGGTCGACACGACGTCCGCCAAGGCGACCTTCGCCGCGTCGTACGACCTCAGCGCCCTCGAGCGTAGAGCCCGCCTCCTGTCGGAGAGCCTCGAGGAGGCGACCGACTCGGTGCTCGCCCACCGGGACCTGCTGGAGTCCACGCCCTCGATCCTACCGACCGAAGGATGGCTCAGCAGCCGGTTCTCTCAGGCGCGCATGCACCCGATCCACAACCGACCCCTCCCCCACGAGGGGATCGACATTTCCGCCCCGACGGGCACGCCCATCTTCGCCGCGGCGAAGGGACGGGTCCTGAGAGCGGGTTGGGTGGTCGGGTACGGACTCGCCGTCGAGATCGACCACGGGTTCGGCTACTCGACGCTCTACGGGCACGCATCCAGCCTGATCGTGCAGGCGGGCCAGGAGGTGCTTCGGGGCGAGATGATCGCCCGGGTCGGCAGCACGGGAGTCTCCACTTCGTCCCACCTCCACTACGAGGTACGGGTCGACGGAACGCCGGTGGACCCGACCACCTTCATCCTGCCGGACAAGATCACGAACTAGGCAGGGGCCCGGGCCGGCCGTACGAGAAGGTGGGTCCGAGCTTGATACGACATTTTGCCTGGACTACCTTCGGGCCATTCCTTTCCGCGGAATGACGAGGACGGAGCTTCACCTATGCGAAGGACACTCCCGTACGTCTTGGCGCTTCTGTTCGGGGTCGCAGCCTGCGGCCCGACCGACGTCGTCGTGACGATGGAGATCGAAGTCGACGATCCGGCCGGTGCCGGGACCGTCACGCAGCCTCTTACGGACATCGAGGTCCGCGTGCTGCCCTACGACCGTGATGCGATCTTCGACTCGCTCGCGAACGCCTATCCGGAGCCGGAGCCGGAGATTCCCGAGGAGCTGGAGGCCGCCCGGAGCGAGGTCCAGGCCGCCGAAGCCGAGTGGAACGACGCCCAGCAGCGTTGGGGGGTCCTGCGTGACACACTCCAGAAGATCACCGACACGCTCGACGGTCTCCCGCGCACGGACGCCCA
>JASFUR010000193.1:0-6591 GCA_050050215.1 Gemmatimonadota bacterium | reverse complement strand
CACCTGCTCGCCCTTCTCCAGGACGACGGACTCTCCGGCAATCACGGGGCATCCGACAACGGGGGGAGCTATCTGCGAAGCCTGGCCATCCCCAGGCGGGGGCGGGTCGAGATCGTTCCGGTTGCCGACATCGACTGCATCAGTGCCAGCGGTGTCTATTCGGAAGTTCACGCCGGAGATGCTCAGTACATCCTCAGGACCTCCCTGTCGGCGCTCGAGGAACAGCTGAATCCCCGCGAGTTTTACCGCATCCACCGTTCGACGATCGTCCGCATCGAGCGAATTACGGCCCTGTTGCGGGAGTCGGGTGGTGAGTACCGGGCGCAGCTCATCAGTGGCAGGACGCTACCCGTGGGAAGAACTCGCCGTGCTGGGCTCGAGGCTCTTCTGGGTCGGTTGTAGGCACCGGAAGGGAATACACATGGCCACCCCTCCTCCCAGCGACCGCGCCGCGAAGCACGTGCCTGGCTACGGAGCGAGGCTCGAGAAGGTGCTAGCCGAGTATGACCTCACCCTGACGGATCTGGGCAACTTGAGCTGCTTGAGCAGCTCGACCATCTCGCGCGCCGTCAACCAGGACCTCGTATCCGTCAGGACTGACCGACGCCTTCGCGCAGCATTGCAGCACCTTAGGCGCCAGCATCGAGAGAGGCGTCACGGCCACGGGGATCGAGCGGAGGCCTAGGGCCTCGACCGCGCACGGCGAAGCACCGCGCAAGGCCCGGCATACCCATCCGCCTACACCATACCGTCGTCCACAACATATGCGCGCGTTTCGCCGCGTATAAGCCATTTTCATGCGTGCTCCCCACCTACATTGTATGACGTGGAGGGAGGAAGCCGAGAGTCAGTAGCTCGACTGGAGTGTGGGGAATGAAATCTTCGGAAGCCCAACGCAGGCAGGCGCATCCTAATCAGATGCCTCGAGCGTGTTGGGACGAGGAGGCCGCCCATGCTCTGCTGGAGACTCTGAGGTGGGGCGATGCGCCCACCTGCCCCTGGTGCGGGGACGACGACGTGTACGCCGTGAAGAGTCGATCCGGCGGCCGTTGCCGGCACCATCGGTGGTGCTGCCGCGCATGCCGTCGGCAATACACGGTGCGCAAGGGGACCGTCATGGAAGAGACGCGATTGCCGTTGCGCCACTGGTGTTATGCCTGCTGGGCGATCTGCAACTCGACGAAGGGTGTGAGCCCCCTCCAGATCTCTCGCCACACGGGCATGACGCCGCGGTCGGCGCGGTACCTCCTGAGCCGAATCACCTACGCGCTCACAGGAGGTGCCCCAATATGACGAGACACCACCACAAGCCCCCAACGGTCGCGGCCGTCCGTGAGGAGCTCACCGTCGACGAACGTGAGACCAGGCCGGGGCCGACACCTCCACGGGTGCGGGCCGACCTCACATGGAAGCACCTGGCGAAGCTCGTCGTGCAGTCCTCCGTGAGACCGAGTCCCGACGAGGCCTCCGGACTATTGGGCGCGGGTGGCTAGCGGACCGGACCGAGCCTGGGACGGCACCGAGGTCGGCGGCCTCCCCTTCGCGTATGACTCGACGAATCGCACCGACCCTTTCCATCAAGACCGTAAGCGCAAGATACACACCCGGGATTATACGCATGGTCTCCTCCCTTCGAGGGAAGAGGTGCATGTGAGCAGCCAATGGCCCTTGCGTCGGAAGCACCAGAGCTGGAGCGAGGGCGGCAGGAGGGTCCGTGTCGCCTTTCCGAACTACGTCGGATGGGTGGTCCAGACGGACGAGCACGGGCTTCACTCGAAGGGCGAGGAGGATCTATGAGAAAGTTGCATGTGCGACGATCGCGCCTGTCATTGGGCGCGGCTACCCTGTTGGGAGCGTTGACCATTGCGGCATCGGGGGTGCAGGCGCAGACCGGCACTATCACCGGGCGCATCACCGACGCCACGTCCGGCCAGCCGATCTCGGCGGCCCAGGTTTTCGTGCCCGAGATCGATCTCGGGGCCTTGTCTCAACAGAACGGCCGGTACCTGCTCGTCAACGTCCCGGCGGGAACGCACACCCTAAGCGTGGAGCGGATCGGTTACGCCACTCAGACCAGAGAGGTCACGGTCGGAGATGGCGGGACGGTCGTCGAGGACTTCGCCCTGCAGGAGGAGGCCCTCCAACTCAACGAGGTGATCGTGACCGGGACGCCGGGGGGCGCGCTTCGAAGGTCCCTCGGGAACACGGTCGCACGCGTTGACGCGGAGCAGGTTACGGAGCAAGCGGTAATCACCGACGTCGAGGAGCTCCTGTCGGCCAGGACCCCCGGCCTGAACCTCCAGCGGACGACGGGAAACGTCGGCGCAGGCTCCCCAGTCCGGATCCGTGGCGTTTCGAGCCTCGAGCTGGGAGCGGAGCCATTGATCTACGTGGACGGCATCCGGATCGACAACGATCAGACCCTCGGGCCGTCCATCGGTGACGGGACCGGCGGCGCATCCAATGCGCTCAACGACATCAATCCTCAGGACATCGCAAGCATCGAGGTGGTCAAGGGCCCGGCGGCCGCCACGCTCTATGGCTCCGAAGCTTCCGCCGGCGTGATCCAGATCATCACGAAACGCGGAGTATCCGGAGCACCGGAATTCACCTTGCAGACGCAGCAGGGCACGCGCTTCATGCCGGATCCCGAGGGTAAGCTGGGGACGCAGTACTACTGCGAACCCTTTGCGAGCGGCGCACCCCGGACAGGCGCGTGTCCAGAGGATCTCATCAGGACCTTCAACATCTACGCCCACGAGAGGGATTACAACGGAAACGAGCTGTTCGGGAATGGTTACATGCAGTCGTACAACTTCTCGGTACGCGGAGGCACCGATCAGGTCCGTTACTTCATTTCGGGCGACTGGGGAGACGACAACGGGATCGTCGACTGGAACTGGAACAACGGCATAAGCGGTCGGGCGAACCTGAGCGTGCTGCTCGGCGACGTCACGGTGGACGTCTCGAGCGGGTACGTGGATGGTGAGACCCGATACGCCTCGCCGATCCCGGGCCAGGGCGGCGTCTGGAACGACATGAAGTGGGCCTACGGCTACAGGCTCAACTCCATCAATACGAGCGCATTCGAGGGCGGTCTTCGTGGCTTCCAGGAGCACACGCCGGAGAACATCGCCGACATCCACGCCACCCGAGAGTACAATCGCTTCACGGGCTCGATGACGATCAGCCACGACTTCAGGGGCTGGCTGACGCACCGTGCCATCATCGGGGTCGACAAGTCCTGGGACACGAACACCCGGTACGTCCCGCTCGACCCCGACGGCTTCTTTGCCGAGAACGTGCTCGGTGAGGTCGTTTACGGGCGACCCCAGGTGACCTCGCAGTCGCTCGATTATGGAATCAGCGCCCGGTACCAGCTCACGGAGACCATCGGAACCACGACTTCGTTCGGCGCGCAGTACAACAGCCGGTACCGCGAAGAGGTGGAAGGGACGGGCTCGGGCTTCGCTTCGGCACTGCAGGCGAGCATCAACCAGACCGCTCAGTCCAACCTCGAAGTCGACTACGACGTCACGGACAGCAAGTCGCTCGGGTTCTACGTGCAGGAGGAGCTCAACTTCAGGGATCGACTCTATTTGACGGCCGCGGTGCGGGCCGACGACAGCTCCACGTTCGGATCGGACTTCGACCTCGTGTACTACCCGAAGTTCTCGGCGGCCTGGGTCGTCTCCGAGGAGTCGTTCTGGAACTTCGACTTCGTCAACTCGCTCCGGCTCCGCGCTGCCTGGGGCGAGGCCGGACGGCAGCCGAGCGCCTTCGCCGCCCAGAACATCTATGAGAGTTTTCCGGGCCCCGGCGGATCCGCGGGCTTGGCGCCCGATCAACCCGGCAACAGCGCCATCAAGCCGGAGCGTTCGCGCGAAATCGAAACCGGTCTGGACGTCGCCATGCTCGACGACCGTCTCTCGGCCGAGTTCACGTATTTCGACAACGTCACCACGGATGCGATTACCGACGATCCGCTAGCCCCGAGCTTCGGCTTCCCCGGCAACCAGGACCGGAATCTCGGCGAGATCCACAACTGGGGGTGGGAGCTGAGCGTGGACTCCCGACTCGTCGACATGCAAGCCGTGCGGTTCGACCTGGGCGCCTCCGCCACGATGGTGAGGAACAAGATCACCAAGCTCGGCGGGAGTCTGGAGAGTCCGAACTTCCAGCTCGGCCATCCATATCCGGCCGTTGTGGGCGCCGTGGTGAAGTCTGCCGAGTTCGACTCGACCGGTGACCTCATCGAGGCCACCGCGATGTGCGACTCGGGCGCGGGTGAGTACGGCAACCTGCAGGGTGGACCAGTCGTGCCCTGCAACACGATTCCGGAGGAGCAACTCCTCTACGGACCGTCGGTGCCGCCCTACACCTTCACCGTCGCCCCGACGGTCACTCTGTTCAACGACCTTCAGCTCTTCGCCCTGGCCGAGGGGCAGTACGGCGGCTGGTTCGCCGACATCATGGTCGAGTACGCGCACCGGCGGAACAACACCTACCTGTCGGTCTGCCAGTGCAACCCGCTCTTCGAGGCGGCCGAGAACGCGGTGTTCGACGACGAGCGGTATTTCGGACGTGTCGAGGCCAAGTTCTGGAAGATGAGGGACATCGGGATTCGCTATACCCTGCCGCAGAACATCGTCGGGCGGGTGGGTGCCGATCGTGCGTCCCTCTCGGTGTCCGCGCACAACCTGTTCTTCATCTGGAACGGCGCGAAGACGGACCTCGGAGGAGGCGTCATCGCCGACCCGGAGAGCAGGGGACAGGCCAGCGGTCAGACCGGTGGCACGCTGACGAACACCTATGCCTTCCCCGGCATTGCGACCATCAGCGCGTCGCTGCGGGTGGCCTTCTGATATGCGAACTCGAACGGTTGAGATACAGATCATGCAGACTGAAAACAGTGGGCCCAAGAACGCGGCCCGAACATCGATGTACAGGGGGTGGCTGGGACTTCTGGCTATTCTCCTGATGCTGGGTGCCTCTGCGTGCGACGTGCTGGACGTCGAGCTTCCGGACTCGGTCACGGACCTGGCGCTGGACGATCCGGAAGCGGCACCCATCCTCGTCAACTCGGCGATCGGCCAGGTCGAATGCGGATACACCGCGTTCACGATCGACGCAGCAGGGTACGAGGACAGCTTCCAGGCGACGGCGGCGGTGGGCAGCGCCTACGCCGACTACTCGCCACAACCCGGTGAGGGCACGTGCGACACGACCGACTCCGAGTCGGACTGGTTCGACCCGCTCATGATCGCCCGCTCGCAGGGGATGGACGCCTATAAGCGCATCACCGACTGGAGCACGGCACAAGTGCCCAACCGGGAGAAGTTGCTCGCGCTGAGCGCGCTATACGTCGCGGTCTCGCTCGACGTCTTCGGCGAGCATTTCTGTGACGTCGTCCTCGACGGTGGCGACATCATGACGCCCGCCGAGGCGCTGGCCGAGGCGGAGTCGTGGGTCAACACCGCGATGGGGCACATCTCGACCACCGGCGACTTCGAGGGGATCAACGACGCCACGACGAGCGTCGAGACGATGGCGTACGGCCTCCGTGCGCGCATCCGGTGGGCGGCCGGCGACCTGGCCAGCGCCGCGGCGGATGCTGCCATGGTGCCCGACGGGTTCTACGCGTACGCCACGCGTGAGGCGGGGGAGAAGCGCCGCAACAAGGCATACTTCTACCACACCGCCGTCGGTTACGGGCTGGTGAACGGACCGGTCAACTACTGGGACGGCACCGATGTGAACCCCGCCACCGGCAACCCCTGGCCAGCCGTGATCCCCTTCACCGGCTACATCGATCTGGCGGTTGCCGCCGACGGTCGTGCCGTCGATGCGAGCGGGTACCCGATCACCACGGCGACCGCGGGTGCCGTCGAGGATCCTCGGGTGCCGCTGACCGACGGAGACCAGGTGGCACAGGGAGGTGCGGTGGGATTCTTCCCCATGAAGTGGACGGACCTGGCGGACGACATCCCCATCATCAACTGGAAGGAGATGCGCCTGATCGAGGCCGAGGCCAACCCGGCGCAGGCCGTGGCGATGGTGAACGCCGTTCGTGCAGCGGACCCCTCCGTTCCACAGGTGACCTACGGGCCGGCCGGTGACGAGATCGACGACATGATCATCGAAGAGCGCCGCCGGGCTTTGTGGCTCGAAGGCCGGTTCTGGTCGACCAAGATCCAGAACACCGACAAGCTCTGGTTCCCGCGCAGGGAGGGCTTCGACGAGTACGACCACGACCTGTTGGGGGGCGTCCGGCTCGCGTTCCCGGACGACGAGTATCAGTTGAACCCGAACCTCCATCCAGTCGACCGCGCTTCCGGCTGCGACGGAGCGTGGGAGGACCAGAAGCCGGATCTGGGCCTCGGAGAGTCCGTGTAGACTCCCTCGGAGCCCGATCAAGGCGAGCCCCGCCCGGAGTGATCCGGGCGGGGCTCTGTCACGGGGCCGCTTCGGGTGCGTGAGTCGGCAAGCCCCGCGATTCGGTGTCCCGATAGAAGGACCGGGACGAGCGGTTACTCGTCCCCGGGAGCACCCCGGAGTCCGGGTCTCCCAGGGGCTGCCCTCGGTGGCCCG
>JASFUR010000192.1:0-6616 GCA_050050215.1 Gemmatimonadota bacterium | reverse complement strand
CTGGCGGGCTTCACGCCCGCGGCCGGACGAGTCTCGCTGGTGACGGCCGCCGGGGAGGTGCTGGCGAGCTCCGGACGAAACGCCGACGACCCGATCGAGTCCTCGACCCTCGCGCGACTCTCCGAGGACGACGCCGGCGCGGTCGAGTACCAGAGTGAGGCGGGAACCGACATGGTGGGCGTGATGACCCCGATATCGGACCTGCAGTGGTCCGTGGTCGCGCAGATGCCGGCGGACGCAGCGTACGCGGAGGTCACGAGCCTTCGGAACTCCGCGCTCCTGCTCATGACCGTGATCCTGATCGTGGTCGGTGGCATCGCGTACATGCTGGGCGTGATCATCGTTCGACCGCTCGCCCGTCTCACCGAGGGTGCCGCGAAGGTCGCCGCGGGTGACCTTACGGTCGACCTCCCCGAGGCGGGCCGCGGCGAGGTCGGGTACCTCACGCGCGTGTTCAACGAGATGGTCGAGCAGCTCCGTCGCAGCCGGGAAGAGATCGACGACCGGAATCGGGAGCTCGAGCGGTTGTCCGTGACCGATCTTCTCACCGGACTCCGCAACCGTCGGTTCCTCCTGGAGGCCTTCGACAAGGAGATCCGCCGCGCCGACCGTCACGAGCGCCCCTTCTGCGTGCTCATGCTGGACGTCGACAGATTCAAGCAGTACAACGACACTCACGGCCATCTCGCGGGTGACGAGGTGCTCAAGCGGATGGGCGTCGTTTTGAAGGACGCCACCCGGGACCTCGACGTGCTCGCACGGTACGGCGGAGAGGAGTTCATTTGCCTGCTGCCCGAGTGCGACGTCGAGAACGGCGTCGCGGCCGGAGAGCGCATTCGTCAACGCCTGGCGGAGGAGTCGTTCGAGGGCGGCCCCATCACGATCAGCGTCGGAGTCGCGGAATTCCCGACCCATGGAGAGACCGCCGGGGCTGTGATCGGCGAGGCGGACGCCGCTCTCTACGCGGCCAAAGCCGCGGGCCGCGACCGGGTGATGGGAGCGCCGCCGAAGCCCGACGCGGTCGCCAAGGAGACCGCGTCCAAGAGGACGGAGAAGCTCAAGAAGAAGCGCGGCACATCCAAGGCGAAGTAGCGCGCTCCATCCCGCGGCGCGGGCGAGGCTAGGGGCTCGTGACGAGCGTGTGGAAGATCCAGCCCCGGCGCCCCTGCTCGTCGACGACCCGAACCCATTGGCTCGTCCGGGACTGACCCGTGAGCGCGGTGGACGCATCCGCCGTGTAGACGACGTCGAAGTCCAGCCCCGGGCCCGAGCGGACATTGCTCCGACTCGTCGTTTTGAGCGGAACCGGCACGGCGAACAGCGACTCGCCCTCCAGGAGCGATCCGTCCCCCAGACGCTCCTGCCCCGCCCTGACCGTGTTTCGTACCTGGGTCGCCAGGTAGAGCGCACCCCCGTAGTTCGCGTCCTCGAACTGGGTGGAGCTCTGATCGAAGAGCTCCTCCGCTCGCTCCAGCGCGGGTAGCCCTTCGGATCCGGCCGCCCTCCGTAGCGTCGACAGGGCGATCTCGGCCTCGGCCATCCCGGAGGCCGCCTCCGCCCGCGTCGCCTGCGTCTGCAGCCTCGCCAGGTTGCGTACGAGCTCCAGGCGGGTGTCCTCGAGCTGGTTGCGGAGGTCTTCTATGAGGACGTCCCGCTCGAGGAGCTCGATCTGCAAGCGGGCCGCGCGATCCTGGAGTTCGGTATTCACCGCCGACTCGGTCTCGATCCGCACGGTATCGACCCGCACGACGGCGTCTGCGGGAGGCGCGGGCAGTTCCGAGGGGCCTGCCGTCTGGGCACAGGCGGCGAGAGTGACGGCACAGCCGCCCGTGAATACGCGAATCGATCTCATGGTCCGGCTCACAACGGGGAGGTTACTGCAATCTATGCCCGACTCGGCCGGCGGTTCAATTCGAAATCGAAGCATCCTGGCGGGGCGCCGCGCGGAAGTGCACGACGTCCGCTCACCCTCTACATTCGGTCGCCTTGAATCAGTGAGGAGACACCATGTTGAAAGCGTTGCCCACGGCGCTGTTCCTACTCGTGCCTGGCCTCGCCGCGGCCCAGCAGTCACCGCCACCCGATACACCGCCCGTGGCGACCGACGTGACCGCGGCCGCCATCCGGGGCTTCCTCGACGCGCTGCCCCGGGACGCGGTGAGCGACCGGCCCATCCGCGTGGTGGACGTGACGGGCGACTACCGCGTGGGTGTGTACGGGGTCTTCCGGCCTCAGGGCGTGACCGGCGACGCCAACCTGCACCGGGTCGACACGACGGAGATCTACTACATGCTCTCGGGCACGGCGACGCTCGTGACCGGCGGGACGATGGTGGATCCCTACCAACCGTCGCCGACGTCGACGAGCCTCCGTGCCCCGCGTATCGAAGGCGGCGTGAGCCGACGCGTCGGCCCCGGCGACGTCGTCATCATCCCGGGACACACTCCGCACTGGTGGAGCTCGCTGGACTCGGACATCGAGTACCTGATCTTCCGGCCCGACCCCGACAACAGGCTGTCCCTGCGATGAGGCCTGGCGTGATCGAGCGCGCGGGCACTGGGGTGGCAGCGGCCGCCCTCGCCCTGTCGCTCGCTGCTCGACCTGTGGATGCGCAGACGACCTTCGTGGTGGAGAGCCCCACCATGAAGACTGGCGAGATGATGCCTCGCGACTACACGCCCGACGGGCGCAACGTCTCGCCTCCGCTCACCTGGAGCGGCCTCCCGGCGGGCACACGCCAGATCGCGGTGATCTGCCAGGACCACGGAGCCGGCAACCCGCCCCCGTGGGTGCACTGGATCATCTACGACATCCCGGGCACCGCGACGGGTCTGCCGGAGGCGATTCCCTTCGACGACTCGCAGCCTATGCCCCGAGGGCTCGAGGGCGCCGTGCAGGGCGCCAACGGCTGGGGGCTGCCGATGTATCGGGGACCGGCCCCGCCGGGAACGACGCTCCACCACTACCACTTCGCGGTGTTCGCGCTCGACACGGAGCTCGACCTGCCTCCGGGGCTGACCCGCGACGAGCTGTTGGAGGCGATCGATGGGCATGTCCTCGGCGAAGGATCGATGACCCCGCACTACCGCCGCCGCCCCGCACCCGAGACCCTCCCGTGACCCATAAGCCTTCGGACCGGACCATGGCCGACGACCACACCGATCGACCCCGCATCTCCCGACGGGACCTCCTCAAGACAGCCGGCGCCGCAGGGGCGGCGGCCTTCATCCCCGCGGCGGCTTCCGCCACACCGACGGCACCCATAGCCCCCCCTCCCGCCGCGTCCGCCCCCGCGGCTCCGGCCGGCCCGATGATGAATCTGACGGCCCGGGAGACGGAGATCCTGGCGGCCATGGTCGACCGGCTCATCCCGTCCGACGACATGGGACCGGGCGCGATCGAAGCCGGAGCCATGCGCTACATCGACCGCGCGCTCAGCGAGGCGGAGTCGGACTCGGTGGAGGAGTACAGGACGGGGCTCGCCGCCCTCGATCGCTATGCCCGCTACAGCCGCGGCTCGGCCTTCGTGGAGCTCTCCGACCAGGACAAGGACTCGGTGCTCATCGACGTCCAGCTCGGCGCGGCGACCGGGGCCGGCGTCGGCTTCGCCGGCAGCTCGGGCTCGTTCTTCAACATGGTGAAGAGCCATACGTGGCAGGGGACCTTCGGAGACCCTGCGTACGGCGGAAACGTCGACTTCATCGGCTGGGACATCCTCGGTTATCCGGGCGTCCGCATGCGCGTCAGCCCCGCGGACCAACGTGAGCTGGAGGCCGGCTCGCTCCCACCGGCGCGCAGATCCGCATACGAGTACGGCCAATTCCAGCTCGTCCGGATGGAGGAGGACTGATGGCGACCCAGCTTCGCTCCGCGGACGTGGTGGTCGTCGGGCTCGGTGCGGCGGGCGGCGTGGCCGTCCTGCCTCTCGCCGAGGCCGGCCTCGACGTCGTCGGCCTCGAGGCCGGCACCTGGCTGGACCGACGCGACTTCGCTCCCGACGAGATCCGCAACAACTATCGCGACTGGCCCATGCTCGTGAAGAAGTGCGAGCAGGAGCGCCCCACGTCGCGGGCGACGTCCGACCAGACCGCACGGCGGATCGGCTCCCACCCCATGATGAACGCGGTGGGCGGCACGACGCTCCACTACTGGGCGCAGAGTTGGCGGCTCAACCCGTGGGACTTCAAGGTCGTCAGCGAGACGACCCGACGGTACGGCGCCTCGCGCCTCCCCGCCGGGAGCACCGTCGAGGACTGGCCCCTCGACTACGAGGAGCTCGAGCCGTTCTACGACCGCGTCGAGTACGCGATCGGCGTCTCGGGACAGGCAGGCAACCTCCAGGGTCGAATCGACGAGCGCGGCAACAAGTACGAGGCACCCCGCCGGCGCGAGTACCCGATGCCGCCCCTGCGCTGGACCGCCTTCAACGAGCGCATGGCCGACTCCGCGCGCGGGCTCGGCTGGCACCCCTTCCCCGGCCCGGCGGCGATCAACAGCACCGCCTACCAGGGCCGGCCGGGATGCGGCTACCACGGCTTCTGCAACAAGGGTGGCTGCCCGCTGGACGCGAAGAACAGCCCGCACCTGACCACCATCCCGAGAGCGTTGGACACCGGTAACCTGCGGGTCGTGACGCGCGCCCACGTGACGACGATCGAAGTCGACGGGGACGGACGCGTCACCGGCGTAAGCTACGTGACCGGCAACGAGGAGTACTTCCAGCCGGCGCGGGTCGTGCTCGTCGCCGGATACACGTACGAGAACTCGCGTCTGCTCTTGCTGTCGAAGTCCCGCGCGTATCCGGACGGGCTCTCCAACAACCACGGGCAGGTCGGTCGGCACTACTTCAGCCACCACCAGGGCGCCGGGGTCGGAGCGCTCCTGCCCTACGACACGGGCGCCTGGTACGGGCTTCCCGCCCAGGGGGTGGCTGTCGACGACTTCGCGGACGACAACTGGGACCACTCCGACGTCGACTTCATCGGCGGCGGCAACCTGTGGGCGATGTCGGACCGGCGTCCGATCTCGGCGGCGAACATGAGCACGTACGGCCGCGGCAGGAACTGGGGATCGGCCTGGAAGCGCTTCATTCGCGAGAACGCCGACCGCACCCATTCCTTCTACATCCAGAAGACCACGCTACCGTACGAGGACAATTATCTGGACCTGGACCCGCAGTACACCGATCCTCTGGGCTTCCCCGTCATCCGTATCACTGGCGAGTACAAGGACAACGAGCGTGCCATTGCGGCTTTCATGCAGGACAGAGCGGAGGAGTGGTACCGCGAGATCGGCGCCATCGAGATCACCCGATACGGCCTCGGTGGCAGCATGGGGGCCTCGACCCATGCCTTCGGCGGCACCCGCATGGGCGACGACCCCGAGACCAACGTCGTCGATCGCTGGGGCTTCTCGCACGAAGCACCCAACCTCGGCGTCCTCGGAGCTTCGGTCATGGGCACCAGCGGCGCGCGGAATCCGACGCTCACCGCCCAGGCCCTCGCGTGGCGAACGGCCTCGCACCTGGTCGAGAGTTGGAGCGACATCTCCGAGTAGCACCCGCGCCGCGTCATCCACCCGCCCGCTGAACCGATGAAGCCGGGACGCTGGGTTCCGGTCCTCTTCACGGTCGCGATCTTCGTGGCGGCCGCCCTACTCTTCGTCATCCAGCCGATGGTGGGGAAGATGGTGTTGCCGCGTGCGGGCGGGAGCCCGCAGGTGTGGAACACCTCGCTCGTCTTCTTCCAGACCGCGCTCCTCGGCGGCTACCTCTACGCGCACCTGACCGTGAGATGGCTGGGTGTGCGCAAGCAGGCGATGCTGCACATCGTCGTGCTCGCGCTGCCCCTCCTTGCGCTCCCGATTGCGCTCCCCGGCGGGAACCCACCCGTAGAGGGAGGGCAATCGTGGTGGATCCTCGGTGTGCTGACCCTCGCGGTCGGCGCGCCGTTCTTCGTTCTCGCGTCGGCGAGTCCCCTCATTCAGAGCTGGCTCGCGGCGACGACGCACGAGACCGCCGAGGATCCGTACTTCCTCTATGCGGGGAGCAACGCAGGCTCCCTGGTCGGCCTGCTCGCGTTCCCGTTCCTGCTCGAACCGATGCTCCCGGTAAGCATGCAGTCGCGGTATTGGATGGCGGGCTACGCGGCTTTCGCGGCCCTCGGCATCCTGTGCGCGCTCACGGCCATCGTCTCGAGCTCCGGACCGGCCGGGGTGACGGCCGCGACCCAGGGCGCGGGCACGGCCCCAGGGGCCGCTCACGAAGAGGACGACCAGGCGATGGCCGGGCCGGCTGCCGTCCCGGCACACGCGGGAGCGGGACCAGAGCGGGCGGTCACGGGCCGGGATCGGCTGTTCTGGATCTTCAGCTCCGCCGTGCCGTCGCTCCTGCTCATGGGCGTCACCCAGTACCTGACCAGCCAGATCGCGCCGGTCTCGCTGCTCTGGGTGCTCCCGCTGGCGGTCTACCTGGCGACGTTCATCGCGGCGTTCGCGCGCCGGCAGGTGGCATCGACCGTGAAGGTCTCCCGGCTGCTGGCGATCCTGGCCGTCGTGACCGCGCTCACGGAGCTGGCGCGAATCTACGATCCGGCCTGGGCGATCTCCCTCCTCCACC
>JASFUR010000191.1:0-6624 GCA_050050215.1 Gemmatimonadota bacterium | reverse complement strand
CTCGATTGGACGGTGGAGCTCCAGGAGGGCGTCTCTACGCCAGGGAGCTAGTCGGCACCCCGGAGACCGCAACGGGAAGCCGGAGCGACACGATCGTACCGCCTTCGGGGCACGAGCTCACCGCCAGACGACCACCGTGTAGCGAGGCTCGCTCTCTCATCCCGAGAATCCCGAGACCGGTCCCCATCGCCTGACCGTCGTTGGACAGCCCCCGCCCGTCGTCCCGGATGGTGAGCTCCAGGCCGTCGTCTCCCCGGCAGCGGACCCGGACGCCGACCGAGTGGGCCTCGGCGTGACGCGCGACGTTCGTGAGTGACTCCTGCACGATGCGGAAGACGGCCGTCGCGGCCTCACCATCGCAGCGATCCAACTCGTCCAGCCCCTCGGCCTGAACCGCGATGCTGTTGCGCCGGGCGAACTCCTCGAGGTGGGCCTCGACGGCCGCCCGCAGGCCCAGGTCGTCGAGTATCGACGGTCTGAGCTCGGTCGCCAGCCGGCCCAGCGACCGGTGAGCGTCCCGCACCATCTCCTCGAGCGCATCCCACCGCTCCTCGGGCTGCTCCTCACGGGTGTCGCTGTCCCGCAGCCAAGCTGCGTCGAGCGCGATCGCGGCCAGGGTCTGGCCGAGCTCGTCGTGGATCCAGCGAGCCACCTCGGCACGCTCCTGCTCCCGAGCCTTGTCCATGGACGCCGCCAGGGAGCGCAACCGCTCGCGCGACAGTCGGAGCTGGGCCTCCTTCTCGCGCGCCGACTTCTCCGCCTTCGTCCGCTCCGCCACCTCGTCGGCGAGCACGGCGACCGATTCCTCCCCCTGTCGGATCTCGGTCTGAAGCCTGCGGAGGAAGAGTCCGGTGAGGATGAGGGTCGCGGTCGCGCAATAGAGGTACACGATGCCCGGGCTCAACCAGTTCCAGGCCGGCAACGACACTCCTTGCTGGGGGGCCGACATGGGGGGCAGGCCGATGGCGTATGCCGCTGCGCACGCCCCGTACGTCAACGTGGTGATGCCGAGCCAGACCGTACCCTGCCTGAGCCCGAACAGGAGCGCGGAAAGGGTGACCGCCGTCAGGAAGTACAGGGTCCCCATGCTCGCGATCCCGTAGTTCCAGAGCTCGGATACGCCGAGCGAATACACGAAGAGCGCCAGGCCCCAGCCCCGTATGACGAAACCCAGGCGCTTCACGAACGCCAGGACGTACGCGAAGAGCACGATCGTGAAGTAGAACGAGATGAGCCGGATGTCGTCGTCCCACGGAAGCAGCTCGATCGCGACGGCCGTGGTCGAGAGGGTCTTCAGACCGGCTGCGGCGTACAGGCACCAGTTCAGGCCCGTCAGCCGCAGGCGCTGCAGCGCGTCGGACTCGAGAGGGTCCTGCAGGGTAAGCGCCTGGCTCATCGGAGTCGTGTCCCGGAATTGAAATGCGTCTGGAGAATTGACCCTGACGCGGGCGTTCTGACAACCGGGGGGCACGCCCGATGACGCCGGCGTCGCCCGCCACGAGTCACCCCCTCCATTGCGTGGCATCGGGGGGCGACCCTACATCGAATAGTCCGCCGCCCGACCGGAACGTAGAAGGAGGAACCGTGATCGAGTTCACGCTGAACGGCACCCCGACGAGCATCGACGTCGATCCGACGACGCCCCTGCTCTGGGCCATCCGCGAGCAGACCGGACTGACCGGCACGAAGTTCGGCTGCGGCATCGGAGCATGCGGCGCCTGCACCGTCCACGTGGACGGCACACCGGTCCGCTCCTGCTCCACGCCGATTCAGACCGTCGAAGGGCGCTCGGTGACCACCATCGAGGGTCTCGCCGCGGGCGGGTTGCACCCCGTCCAGCAGGCGTGGATCGACCACCAGGTCCCTCAGTGCGGCTACTGCCAGTCCGGGATGATCATGGCGATCGCGGCGCTCCTCCAGGAGAACCCAACCCCAACGGACGAGGAGATCGACACGACGATCACCAACATCTGCCGTTGCGGGACGTATCAGCGCATCCGGGAAGCGATCCACTCCGTCGGTCAGGCTACGGAGGCGTCCAATGGCTGACTCCGACAAGCTCGACGGCGGCACGGCTCCGGTGGAGGAGAGCGGAGCCCCGACGCAGGTCGAAGAGGGCGACGGCACGCCGGGGGACGACCGGAGCGCACTGTGGAAGTGGTCGCGGCGGGCTTTCATCGGCGCCGGCGGTCTCGCGGGCGGCGGATTCCTCCTCGGTTTGGGCGGCATCGTCTTCGCGCCGAACCGGCTCAGCGTCGTTCCGGACGGCTCGGAGGGCACCGACCGGCTCTCCACGTGGATCCGGATCACGCCGGACAACGTGACCACGGTCTACATCCCGCACTGCGAGATGGGCCAGGGCGCGCTCACCGGTATCGCGATGCTCCTCGCCGAGGAGATGGAGGCGGATTGGTCCCTGGTACGGATCGAGCAGGCGCCCGCCGACGACATCTACGCCAACGGTTACCTGCTGCGCGCGTTCATCGACGAGTTCGGGTACACCGTACCGCGCTGGCTCGAGCGCCCGGTGGACTTCGCGGCCTACAAAGCCATGGACATGGCCGCCATCCAGACGACCGGCGGAAGCACGAGCACCCGTGGAACCGGCCAGTTCGGCATGCGCGTGGCCGGGGCCGCAGCGCGGCTGATGCTGCTCGAGGCCGGCGCCCAGGAGCTCGGCGTGCCGGTGGAGGAGCTGGCCGCCAGGCAGTCCGAGATCGTTCACGATGCGTCCGGGCGGACCGCCAGCTTCGGCCGGCTCGCCGCGATCGCATCCACGCTCGACGTCCCCAGCAGCCCGCCGCTCAAGCCTCGCAGCGAGTACTGGCTCGTGGGCACGTCACAGAACCGAGCGGACATCCCGGGCAAGGTGGTCGGCGAGGCCCGGTACGGCATCGACGTGGTTCGGCCCGACATGGTCTACGCGACGATCATGAAGGCCCCGATTCCCGGCGGGCAGCTGGCCAGCGTCGACCCGGCACCCGCGAAGGAAGTCACCGGCGTGCACGACGTCGTCGTCCTGCCGGACGCGGTGGCCGTCGTGGCCGACGGCTATTGGCCGGCCAACCAGGGTCTGGCGGCGCTGGACCCGCAGTTCACGGACGGCGGCGTCGGCAACGTCGACACCCGGATGATCCGTGACATGCACGCCGCGTCCCTGGACGACGAGGGCCTGGGCGAGCCGCCCGAGGGCGGCCGTGTCGTCACGGCCGAGTACTGCGCCCCGTATCTGTCGCACGCGACCATGGAGCCGATGTGCGCCACCGCGCAGCTCACCAACGGTCGGCTCGAGATCTGGGCGGGCACCCAGGATCCGCTCAGCTCCCGACGCGTCGCGGCCAACGCGGCCGACCTGGACGAGCACGACGTCCTGCTGCACAACCAGCAGCTCGGCGGCGGCTTCGGCAGGCGCCTGCCCGGGACGTACGACTACGTCGAGCAGGCGGTCGCGATCGCCAAGACGACGTCGCCCCGCCCGGTAAAGCTCGTCTGGAGTCGTGAGGAGGACATGCAGCACGGCTACTACCGGCCCTTCGTGCTCTCGCGACAGGCGGGCGCCGTCGACGCGGACGGCAACGTGCTCTACTGGTCGCACGTCTTCACGGGAGGGCTCGGCGACGGCACGGCCGCCACGCCCGTCTACGCCGTCGAGGACCTCGACGTGCGCGGCGCCGACATGCCCGTGCACCTGCGTACGGGCGCCTGGCGCTCGGTGGCGCACTCCCAGCACGGCTTCTTCGTGGAGTCGTTCGCGGACGAGCTGGCCCAGGCGGCCGGGCGAGATCCGGTCGACTTCCGTCTGTCTCTCTTGGAGCACGAGCCGCGTCATCATGCGGTCCTGGAGCGCGTGGCCGAGATGGCGGGCTGGGGATCCACGCCTCCCGAGGGCCGTGCACGGGGCGTAGCGCTCATGGAGTCGTTCGGCTCGATCGTGGCGCAGGTCGCCGAGGTGAGCATCGACGACGACGACCAGATCCGCGTGCATCACGTATGGGCCGCGGCCGACTGCGGCATCGCCGTGAACCCCCAGCAGGCGCTCGCTCAGGTCCAGGGCGGGATCATCTTCGGGACTTCGGCGACGCTCTTCCACGAGATCACGGTGCGAGGAGGTGCGGTCGAGCAGCGCAACTTCCCCGACTTCGACATGGTCAGGCTCGCGAACGCTCCGAGGATCTCGGTCGAGTTCGTGGACTCGGACCACTCGCTCGGGGGACTCGGTGAGCCGGGCGTCCCGCCGGTGGCGCCGGCCATCGCCAACGCGGTGTTCGCGCTGACGGGTCAGCGGTTGAGGGACCTGCCGCTGCGGATGACGTGAGCATCGAACGACGGGCGCCGATGTAACAGTCGCCCGTCGGGGCGTCGGGTTCTCTTGCATGCCGGTCCGGACGGCGAAAATGTAGAGCCTCCCTTTCGCCATGGTCCCTCACTCCGAAGGTGGTCTCCATGTCCACGGTCCGATCCTCTTGCGGGCTCCTCTGTGCCACTCTCGCGCTCGTAGCCTGCGGCGATTCGACCGACTCGGGAGACAATCTCGAGGTCGAATTCCGGAATTTCACCGCCTCCGTCGCTCAAATGGGGGAGACCGGGGGGTCCACGGTGTCCGTGGCCGGCGACCCCATGACCGGCAACCCGACCTCCAAGACGGTCGCGAACCCCGGGGTCGGGAACAGCATCTCCTTCACGGTCACCTGGAGCGGTATGACGGATACGATCAGCTGCACCGTGACGGCGGCGACCGCGGTTTCCGTCCCGCCCGAAGTCGTGATCCAGCCCTATGGGGGCTTGGACTGCGTCGACTGGTAGCATCCGGGCGGGAACACCCGACGACCAGAAACCCAGGAGTCATCATGAGACGCTGCACACGACGGGCCGCGGGCCGGAACACCGCGGCTGCACTGCTGATGCTTGCTACCGTGGTGGTCCCCGCCCACGCTCAGCAGGCCGCGAGCCCACTCGAATCCGAGTTCGTCTTCGATCTCCTCCTCGACGTCGATCCCCAGATCGACGCCGGCCACGTCCGGATCGCTCCGGTCACGGGAGGGACGTTCAGCGGCCCGGGGATCCGGGGGACCGTTCACCCGGGAGGGGGCGACTACATCACGCAGGTCTCGGGACACAGCAGCCTGGACGTCCGCATCACGCTGGAGACCGACGACGGTGCGCTCATCTACATGACCTACACGGGCATCGTGTCGCGCGGCGACGACGGGCTCTACTGGCGGGTGCGTCCCATCTTCTCCACGGCCTCCGAGAAGTACGACTGGCTCAACCACGCCGTTTTCGTCGGGAAGAACAAGCAGGTGCCGGACAAGGTCGCGTACGACGTGTTCAGGATCTTGTAGGGCCCGTACGAGCGACACCCCCGACCGGCCGAGTGGGCCGGCAGGGGGTGCCTTGGATTCGGTCACGGCCGATCAGGGCCGCTCCGGGACGGTCAGCTCACCGTCTCGTCGTACAGTACCGTGACGTGGTCCGCCATGATTTCGTGCCCCTCGAAGAAGTTCTGTTCGAGATGCGTGCCGACGGCCACGTAGTCACCCGCTTCGATCTGCTGATAGCCCTCGTCGTCGAGGGGATCGTAGCTCAGCTCATCGGTCTCGATGGTGACGTCCCGTGCGCCCACGCGAAGAGTGAACGAGTCGTCCGTCTCGTCTACGCCGATCACGGTGCCTCGGATCTCCGTCCGCGAGAGCTCCAGCGGTGGATTGATGCTGACGAGCCAGTCCTCTTCGTCCGCGGCGCTCGAGTAGAAGTTCGTGCCGAGGTTCTCCACGTAGACGCGGCCAGCTTCGATGGTGGTAATCTCGAACAGGTCGTCGTCCACGCGTCCGGACACGGATACCTTGTCACCCTTCCTCAGGATGTAGGCGTCCGCGTCACGGTCGCCGTCATCCATCTCGACGGTTACAGTGCCGTCGCCGTAGTCCAGCGTGAACGCGTCCCTCCAAACACGGTCGACGGTGCCTTCGATGTTGATCCAGCTGTCGTCGGCCCGCATGTACGGGTTCTGAGCGGTGACGGGGGCGGCGAGAAGCGCGCCAACGGCCAGAGCGCCCAGAATCGACTTCAAGTGACGCAGTCTCATGAAGTCCTCCTTGGCTGCTTCGCCCGACTCCGGGCGCCATGCGTCGAAGCATCGATCGCCAGGAGCAGGCAATCTCATAAGTCAATGTTGTGCAATAACTTACATGCAAGACACATGCCGTCGCTCCATCTTGAACACATGTGTCGGCGCAGCGCTCCCGACCGCCGAGAGGTAGCTTCTCTCCGACCGACACAAGAGGAGATTCCATGACAGCCCCGTCTTCGAAGCTCGCACGCGCGCTCCTGCTCACACCTCTTCTGGCCTGCGTGTCCCTGGCCGCGCATCCGAGCGATGCCGACGCCCAGGCCCGCAACCGCGGGCGGGGACGCGCGACCCTCCAGGTCGACCACTACGTCCGGGTGGTCTCGTCGGCGCCTTCCATGGAAGGACAGACGGCCCAGATCTACGTGCGCGAGCGGGCCCAGCCCGGTACCGCGATGGGCTCCAGGGGCCTCGAGGGCCACGTGGTCGTCTTCGTGCACGGGGCCGGGACGCCCGCCGAAGTCGCCTTCGACGCACCCGGCGCGAGCTGGATGGCG
>JASFUR010000190.1:0-6650 GCA_050050215.1 Gemmatimonadota bacterium | reverse complement strand
ACGCCGTGCAGCGAGATCTCCCCGAAGAGGGGCAGCGCGATCATCGGTCCCGGCTGCACGGGTATGGTGTCCGGCAGACTCGGCTCTCCTTGAACGGACAGCGCGATCCTGTCGCCCACGCGGAAGTCGCCATCCGTCAGCCGGCCGCGAATCGCTTCAGCGTCCGCGCGAATGCTCTGCTTCACGCTCTCCGAATACGCCGGCGACGCGAGGGCACGCTCGTACTCTCCCAGCAAGCGCTGGAGGTCTTCCCGTGTGCGTACCGAACTCCCGGGATCAGCGTCGGGAAGCACCTGGGCCGAGAGGGGACCTCCCAGAGCAGCCACCACGAGCCAGAGTGTCAGTGTGTGTCGAAGCATGATCAGCGAAGTTTAGGCCCTAACCCGACCCTCGTACAGCGCTCGCATCGGTTCAGCGGCGCGCATGCAGCGTCTCGTGTCCAGGGTGTTGGACGCCTCCAACACAATTCTTGCCATGCACGCGGCATCGGGGTTAGCGTGCCCGCGGTCGGACGACGCTGCTTGAAGCTTGCATGGTTCTTGCTGCTGACTCGGTATCAGAGCGACTCCCCGGATCACGGGGAGTGTCCCCTGTCCGCACAATCGACCCTGGACGCATGGAAAGCCCCTCGGATTTGACACCGCTGGTCCTCTTGATCGACGACCAGGAGTGGACGTCTCGCTCCATCGAGAGCATCCTCCGCCCGAAGGGCCACGTCGTCCTGAAGGCCTACACGGGTCAGCAGGCTCTGGACCTGGTCCAGAAGGTGAGCCCGGATGCGCTCATCGTGGACGTACACCTTCCGGATATCGACGGCGTCGATCTCGTTCGGAAGCTGCGGGCATCCCCGACCATTCCCTTGATGACGCCGGTCCTGATGATCACCGGCGGCACGGTCGGGCGTGCAGAACGGCTCGAGGCCTTGGGCGCCGGCGCATGGGACATTCTCACGCATCCTGTCGACCCGAATGAGCTGATCCTGCGGATGGAGACCTTCATCCGGGCAAAGCAGGACGCCGACCGCATTCGCGACGAGGGCCTGACCGACCCCGGCACGGGGTTCTACAATGCCCGCGGGATCCTCAGACGGGCGAAGGAAATCGGAGCCGACGCGGTGCGCTTCGAGCGGCCGCTCACGTGCATCGCCTTCGGCCCGCACTCGTTCGGAGCGAGTGGCCGGGGGCCGGAAGCCGCCAGCGAGGTGATCGGTCACAGAATGGCGGCGGCCCTGCGGGCCGTCACTCGCGTGTCCGATACAATAGGTCACCTGGGCCCGGGTGAGTTCGTCGTCGTGGCCCCCGGGACCGACACGGACGGCGCGGTCCGGCTAGCGGATCGGGTGTTCGAGGCCATTGAGGCCGAGCCCGATCCGACAGACCTCGTCGACCCCGCGCTCCTCAGGCAGATTCGCGCCGGGTTCTGCGCGGTACGAGGGAGCGAGCCGACGACGCCCGAGGATCTTCTCCTGAAGGCGACCACGGCCTTGCGCAGGGCTCAGTCCGACGATGGGAGCTTCCGGGTACGCGCCTTCGACGCGTAGCTAGGCGGGCTCCTTTTCGCCCGCCTCGCCAGCGATGAGCTTGAGCCCCTCGTCCTCGCCGTCCTCGGGAATCGGCTCGTATCCCGGTAGATAGGCGGAGTAGTAGTAGTGGTAGCCGTCCGTGGGGTCGACGTCGTTCAGGATCGCCCCCAGAATCCGAATGGGGAGCCGGGCAAGCTGATCGAGCTTCGCCTGAGCCAGGGCCCGCTCGGTCGTTCCGGTCCGAATCACCACGGCGAGGTTCCCGGTAAGGGTGGACAGGATCACCGCATCACCTCCCGCCGCGAGCGGCGGACAATCCACGATGATCACGTCATAGGAGCGCTTGAGCGTTCCCATGAAGTAGGCCATGCGGGACGACGCGAGCAGCTCGGGGGTCGTCGTGCCTCGCGACCCGCATCCGATGAAGTCGAGGTTGCCGTGGTCCGTCTTCTGGATGATCTCCTGGCCAGACCGCTCCTTCAGGTAGTCCACGAGACCGGGTGACTGCTGGCGCCCGATCAACTTGTGGGCATCCCCGCGACGCGTGTCCGCGTCGACGAGAAGTGTGCGCTGCCCGACCTCCGAAAAGGCCACCGCGAGGTTGGACGCCACGAGAGACTTGCCCTCACCGGCCGCCGGGCTGCTGATGGCCAGCGTGATGGGCCCGGCGGACCCGTATGCGAACCCGATGTGGATGCGCAGCTCCCGGAAGGCTTCGAGAGCGGCGGCAGCGTTGAGCACGCCCTTCTTGCCACGCCCGGCCTCGATCCGGGGGATGCTCCCGAGGATGTCGAGCCCGATCTCCCTGCTCACGTCCGACGCGTAACGGAAGCGGGCATCCGTTCGGTCGAGCAGAATCGCTCCGCCTGCTGCGACCCCGAGACAGCCGAGGAAAATCCCGGCCGCGAGGAGAAGCCTCATGTCCCCGGTCGGTTGCTGAGGCACCTCGGCCTCGTCGAGGATGCTGACGTCCGGTATCGCGCTCGCGGCGGCAAGGCGTGCCGACTCGACCCTGCGGCGGACATCCTGGTAGGTCGTGCTGGCGGTCTCCACGAGGCGACGCAGGCGTTGCTCGTCGATCGCCCTGGGTGGGATTTCCTCGAGCTCCGTGGAGTTCTGGGCGATCTGCTCCTGCAGGCCGGCGGCCTGCCCGTCGAGCTGCTCGATGATGCCACCGACGACCCGCGGGATCGCCCGCTGCTCGATCGACTGGATCTGACCCAGGAGATTCTGAACTGGTGGATAGTCATCGGAGTACCGATCCCTGAGCACCCGCAATTCGGACCGAGCGTCGACAAGGTCGTCGAGGATGCGCCGGAGCTCGGACGACTCACGCGCCGACGGGATCACCTCCAGCGCCTCGATCCTCACCTCGCCGGCGTCGTCGAAGCTCCGTAGGGCCGCCGCCAGGCGCTGACGATCGCGGCGAACGTCATCGAGCCGGAGGCTCATCTCGAAGTACCGATCGAAGACCGGGTTTCGGGTCTCCTGAAGACCGACGGCGATCGGCGAGCGGTCCTGCGGCAACGTGATGGTGGCGACACGAAATTCCTCGAGACGCCGCTCCGCGGCCGCAAGGGAGTCGTTGGTGATCGCGAGCTGCTCCTCGAGGATCTCCAGAGTGAGATCCAGCTTGGCTCTCGTGATGTCCGCAGCGAGACGCACGTGCCGTTGCATCAACGCGTTGACGATGTCCGTGATCCGCTGCGCGTTCGTCCCCTCGAGCGTGACCCGGAGGAAGTCGCCGTTCCGGTCGATCTGCGGGTTGAGTCGATTCCGTAGGTCCGTCGAGGCGTCCCGGGGCGTTACGACGGAGAAAGCCACGACGGCACCGGGAGGGAACGCCCCAGCAGGCGGGGTCCACCGGAAGCCTTCCTCCTCACCGATGGGATCCCCAAGGCGGCCCTCGTCGACGACCGCACCCGCCGCCGTGGCGAGCACGAAGTCACGGCCCTCGGGACCGATGCGCAGCTCGAACGATCCGAACGCCACCCGCTCGGCCAGGCCGAACCCCCGGAACTGCTCCGCGAACTCCTTGGGCGGCCTCACGTACAGGCCCTGCTCCATGACTACCGAGTCCAGCACCTGATAGGAGCGCAGCAGCTCTACCCAGCTGCTCGACTCCAGGAGCGTGCTCGGCCGGATCGGGTCGACGTCTCCGGAGCCTTGCCGCCGATTGTCGCCCTCGATGTACAGGCTCCCCTCGGCCGTGTACGTGACCTCCGCCAAGTTCCAGGCGACCGCTGCGCCCGCCACTCCCACCACCAGGGCGATGACCAAGAGCCACCTGTACCTGAGGATGGCGAAGAGGTACCGCCGGAAGTCGACGGCGTCGTTCTCGGCCTCGAATGCCGGGAGGTAGGCCTCTTGCTGATACGGGGACGGCGCCGCGGCCTCGTGTCGGGCTACCGGGACGGATGAGCGGCCGGTCCCGGGAGGAATCAGGTTGTCTTCGGACATGGACTGCGGCCACTGTGTGGGGGGGAAGACGACGATTCGGTGAACACCCTCGACTAGAAAGTACAATCATTGACGCCAGAGCCACCAGACAAAGATGCCGGGCACCTTGCACGTGCAGCGGCGTCCGGTGCCGCTGTTGCGCCGGCTGGACATGGGGGGCGGTGTGACGCATGGCCCGGCGAACGATAGTCTTGTATCAACGCAACACGTGTGGGAACTTTACAAGTAGGTTCGCGTTGCACGCCGAAAGGACGATCGTATCCTTCCACGGAGCACGGTGCTGCATTCCCACCACATCTCGCGCGTCATGAGGAAGCCTCATGCACGGATCCAACAGCGCCGCTAGCCGGGACCTTTCCCACGACCCGGGAGAGCAGGGCTTCGTCACCGTGGACGCCGAAGCTCGCAAGTCGATCGCGGTCCTGGTCATCGACGATGAGCACTCGCTCCGCGAGAGCTGCGCGTCCCTCCTGCGAACCGAGGGGTTTCAGGTGGCGGTCGCCGGACGAGGCGACGACGCCCTCCGGATGGTGCGGAATCGCTCGTTCGACATCGTGCTCTTGGATCTCTACATGTCGGAGGTATCGGGCCTGGACCTCCTTCAGGCCGCCAGGAAGGCCAACCCGGGGACGCTCGTCATCGTGATGACCGGCAATCCGAGCGTCGAGTCGAGCGTGGATGCGCTACGGGCCGGAGCCTGGGACTACCTCCCGAAACCGTTCTCGGCCACGCATTTCGAGATTCTCATGGGTCGGGCTGCCCACGCCGCGGTGGCGACCCGAGGGAGCAGGAGCCAAACCGGCGCCCCCGCTCCCTCGGATGCCTCACCCAGCTTCGGCGACCACATCCGGATCTACGGACGCAGTGCCGCATTGCGTCGTGTCATGGAGCTCGCGAGGAAGGTCGCGCCGACCGATGCGTCCGTCTTCATCACGGGTGAGAGCGGCACGGGAAAGGAGGTCATTGCCCAATACATCCACCGTCACAGCCGACGGAGCGATCGTGAGCTCGTCCCGGTGAATTGTGCGGCCATTCCCGAGCCACTCCTCGAGTCCGAGATGTTCGGGCATGTGGAGGGAGCGTTCACCGGCGCCGTGCGGGACAAGGAGGGCCTCCTGGAGGTGGCCAATGGCGGGACGCTCTTCCTGGACGAATTGACCGAGCTTCCGTTGCCCACCCAGGCCAAGCTCCTCCGGGTGCTGCAGGACGGGGTCGTTCGCCGTGTCGGGTCCACCAAGACCGACGCCGTGGTGAACGTACGGTTCATCGCGGCGACGAACCGGGACCCGATCGAGGCGATCGATAAGGGAATGTTGCGCAAGGATCTGCACTACCGGCTTCGCGTGGTGCCGATCGACATCCCCCCCTTACGCCAGCGCCGGGAGGACGTCCCGGTCCTCGCGCACGAGTTCCTCAAGGAGTTCTGGGCGATCCATCGGGAGCCGGGGTCGGTCCCGCCGAAGTTTGCGGACTCCGCGATGGAGACGCTGACCCGGGCTCCCTGGCCGGGGAACGTTCGCGAGCTCCGGAATGTGATCGAACACCTCGTGGTGATGGCCGCGCCGGGTGACGAGATCACCACCGACGACATCGTCTTCTTCGATGGCGAGTCGGCAGACGGGGGGGAGAGCTCAGCGGTGTTCAGTCACTCGCTCATGGACCTGGAGTATCACGCCGCTCGCGACCAGATCCTGTCGAGGTTCGAGGTCGACTACCTGGCTCACGTCGTCCAAGCCTCTCATGGAAACATTTCGGACGCAGCCCGGATGGCCGGCGTGGACCGGACCACGTTGTACCGGCTCATGGACAAGCACGGCATGGGTCGCAGAAGCCTGGTTGCGTCCTCTCGGCCCGGGAGCGACCCCGGATAATGTCCGATGCCGATCCCCGGGTGGCCGAACGAGAGCATCGCCCCGGGACCGTTCTCGACGCCGCTGCACGGCGCGTGGCGGCCGAGATCGAGGGGAAGTACCCGGTGCTCACTCCAGGCGGAGCCAGCAGGGCACGGGCATACCTTCAAACACTGACGTCGAAGATCACCCAGGTGCTGGAGGGGGCGGATCCCCGCCCGATCCGTGATTGGCTGGCTTCCAGCCCCATGTACGAGGGGCTCATGGATGCGCTCGGTCGCGAACTGATCGAAGGTGGGGTCGTGCCGTTGTCGGCGCCTGCCACCATCGATGTACTACGGGCATGGATCGCGCTCTCCGCCCCGCCACGTCCCTGGGTGGACGGCGGGCAGGGACACGGTCACGGTGAGGACTTGCCCTCCCGCATGCGCGGGCCGGACGCCTTCGAGCTGCTCGTCGAGGTAGCCCACGACTTCCGCTCACCGCTCACATCCATCCTATTCCTCGCCGAGGCCCTGCGAGACGGTCACGCCGCACCGGTCACGGATCTGCAGCGGAGCCAACTGGGTCTGATCTACAGCGCGGCGTTCGGGCTGGCATCGATCGCGTCGGACATCATGGACCTCGCCCGCGAGGAGAAGGACCTGATCGACGACCAGGCGGAAGCGTTCCCGATCGCAGAGGTCTTTCAGAGCGTGGAAAGGATGGTCCGCCCTCTCGTGGAGGAGAAGCGGCTGCAGCTGCGGACGGTGGTGCCGGACCGCTGGCAGAGCAGGGGACACCCGCACGCGCTGAGCCGCATACTGCTCAACCTCACC
>JASFUR010000189.1:0-6663 GCA_050050215.1 Gemmatimonadota bacterium | reverse complement strand
GTGGCCCGCTTCCTGTCCGGGGACACCGATCCCGATCCGCTCCTCGCCCCCCTCGCGGAATGGCTCGGGGTGGCCCCGCATCCGTCCGGGACGGGTCTCCCGGCCGGCGAGCCGCTGCGCTTCGTGTTCGGGCTTCACCTGCATCAGCCCGTGGGCAACTTCGACGCGGTCTTCGAGAGCCACGTCGAGGAGGTGTATCAGCCGTTCCTCGAGCGGTGCGGAGAACGGGGGTTCGTCCCGCTCGCGCTCCACGTCTCGGGTCCGCTGCTCGAATGGCTCGAGCGGCGCGGCCACGGGTTGCTGGACGTCATCGGGAGGCTGGTGGACCGGGGGAGCGTCGAGCTCCTCCTGGCCGGGTTCTACGAGCCGGTCCTCCCCGTGCTCTCCCGGGAGGATCGCCTGCAGCAGATCGGATGGATGCGCGAGTGGCTCTCCGAACGATGGGCCGCCGACGCTCGGACGCTGTGGTTGACCGAGCGCGTGTGGGAGCCGGGCCTCGTCGGAGATTTGGCCGATGCCGGCGTGGAGCGCGTGCTCGTCGACGACCGCCACTTCCTCGTAGCGGGTTTCGAGCGTCACCAGCTGCACCGACCCTGGACCACCGAGGGGGAGGGCCGAACGATGACGCTCCTGCCGATCGACGAGCGTCTTCGCTACCTGGTGCCGTTCCGGAGCCCGGCCGAGATCGGCTCGTACCTCCGCCGGCTCGCCGCGGCGGGGCACGCGATGGTCGTTCTCGCCGACGACGGCGAGAAGTTCGGGGGCTGGCCGGGAACCGCGGAATGGGTGTGGGAGCGAGGCTGGCTGGACGGCTTCCTCGACGAGATGGAGAGCCTCGCGGTAGAGGACGTCGTGCGCCTCGACACCCCGGCCGACGCGTGTCGTGAGGTGTCGTCCAGGGGCCCGGCGTATCTCCCCTCCGCCTCCTACCGGGAGATGGAGCTCTGGTCCCTGCCTCCCCGTGCGGCGGAGACGTTCGAGTCCGTCGGGGCCGAGCTCGAGGAGAACCCGCGCGCCCTGCGGGTGCTGCGGGGCGGCCACTGGAGGAACTTCCTCGCGCGCTACGAGGAGTCCAACCGGATGCACAAGAAGGCCCGGCTCCTCTCGGCGCTGTGTCGCGAGCGCGGGGACCCCGAGCAGGCCCGCCGGGCCATCGGTCGAGCCCAGTGCAACGATCCGTACTGGCACGGCGTGTTCGGCGGCCTTTATCTGCGCCACCTCCGCAACGCCACGTGGGAGCATCTCTGCGAGGCCGAGCGCCAGCTCCGCGTCGGCGAGGGCATCGGCGTGGAGCGACTCGACGCGGACGCCGACGGACACGAGGACGTGTGGGTGCACTCGAGCGCCTTCTCCGCGCTGGTGCAGCCGGAGCGCGGCGGCCGGCTCGTGGAGCTCACTCGCTTCGGGAGCCGGGGCAACCTGGCCGACGTGCTGACGCGGCGCCGGGAGAGCTACCACCGGACGCGCCCGTCCGAACACGAGGCCCCGGACGGAGAAGCGCCTGCGCCCGAGGCGCTCGCGGCCCCGGACGGCGACGCCATGCCTTCGATCCACGAGCTGGAGGAGGAGCTCAGCCTGGACACGCTTCCGCCCGTGGACCTCGACGCCCGCGCCATCGGCGTGGACCGCGTGCTCTCGGTCGACACGGAGGCAGACGCATACGAAGCGGCGGACTACACGCCGGTCCGGAGCTGGGCGGCGGAGCCGTTCGACGTGGACGTCACCGAGTCCGACGAGGCCGTCACGCTGGTGCTGCGCTCCCGGGGCGTGGGCTCCCTCGAGAAGACCTACCGGTTCTCGGCCGACGGGTCGCTTTCCCTGTCGTACCGATGGGACCCGGCGGACCTGCCGGGAGACGCCTGGTTCGCACCCGAGCTCTCGCTCTCGTCGGATCCCGGGCTCGAGTTCGAGCCGGCCCCGGCCGAGGTTTGGCGTTACGACATCGTGACGGTGAGCAAGAAGGAATCGGGCTACGAGCGGACCGTGCAGGGGGAGTCGGTCACGCCGCGCTGGGCGGTCGGGTCGGGTCGCGCTACGGTGCGCTTTTCCTGCCACCGCTGAGGGCATCGCGGAGCGGGAACGCTGCAGTTGATCGGAGCGCGCTCGGACACAACACTTCCGCGCCCACAACGGTCGTGTCAGGGCGAGATCAACCTCATTGGAGTCCGCATGCGCTCAGGCGAAGCACGCTTCTCTTCCCTCCTCCCAGCCATCGCGCTCGCCGCAGTGACCCTCGCCGGGCTGCCCGGGTGGGCGGCGGCCCAGGGACGCGGCGACGAGGCCATTCAAATCGACGGTCCGCCGCCGCCGGTGCCACCGGCGGTCGTGAGCAGGAGCTCCGACGGCGACGTCACCATCCGCGCGGTCCGGCTGTCGGGCCCGATCCGCCTGGACGGGGTCCTCGACGAGCCCTTCTACGCGGAGACCCCGGCGATCACGGACTTCGTGCAGGCCATTCCCGACAACGGAGAGCCCCCGACCGAGCGCACGGAGGTCTGGATCGGCTTCGACGACACCGACATCTACGTCTCGGCCCGGAACTGGGACTCCGCGCCGGAGAGCGAGTGGGTCGCCAACGAGATGAGGCGCGACACGAACCAGTTGCGCCAGAACGACACGTTCGGTGTGATGTTCGACACGTACTACGACCGTCGGAACGGCGTGATGTTCTACACGAACCCGCTGGGGGCGCTGGCCGAGTTCGCGATCACGAACGAGGGCAACCCGAACACGGATTGGAACCCCGTGTGGGACGTCCGGTCCGGCCGGTTCGATGGCGGCTGGACGGTCGAGATGCGTATTCCGTTCAAGTCGCTGCGCTACCGGCCCGGTCGTGAGCAGGTGTGGGGCGTGCAGCTGCGGCGCGCGGTGCGCCGCAAGAACGAGTGGAACTACCTGACGTACATCCCGCTCTCGGTGGCCGGCGGTGGCGCGACCGCGTCGTTCCGTGTCTCGAGGGCCGGGACGCTCGTCGGGCTCGAGGCACCCCCCGCGAGCCGAGTCGTCGAGCTCAAGCCCTACGGCATCGCCGGGCTGAGCACCAACACGACCGTCACGCCCGAGATCCGCAACGACTTCGACGCGGACGCCGGGGCGGACCTCAAGGTGGGCATCACAGACAACCTCACCGCCGACTTCACCTACAACACGGACTTCGCCCAGGTCGAGGTCGACGAGCAGCAGGTCAACCTGACCCGCTTCAACCTGTTCTTCCCGGAGAAGCGCGAGTTCTTCCTGGAAGGGCAGGGGATCTTCGACTTTGCCACCACCAGCGGGGGAGGCTTCGGCGGCGGCGGCGTCAGCGCACCGACCATGTTCTTCAGCCGGCGCATCGGCCTGCAGGGCGCTGGGGGCGCGACGCGTCCCGTCCCGATCCTCGGCGGTGGGCGCGTGACGGGGAAGGTGGGTGCCTTCGACGTCGGGGCGCTGAACATCCAGACCGACGACCTGGACGCGGTGAATGCCGAGTCGACGAACTTCACGGTCCTCCGGCTCCGCAGGGACATCCTGGGGCGAAGCGCCATCGGCGGGATCTTCGAGAACCGGTCCCAGTCCCTCAGGGCCGACGGTGCCAACCAGGCATACGGGGTGGACGCGAACTTCGCGTTCTTCGAGGACCTCAGCATCCTGGGGTACTACGCGACGACGAAGACCGAGGGCCTGACCGGCTCGGACGACAGCTACCGCGCCCGGGTCGATTGGTCCGGCGACCTCGTGGGCGGCCGAGTCGACCATCTGTTCGTGGGAGAGGATTTCAACCCCGAGATCGGGTTCGTGCGGCGCAGAGGGCTGCGCGAGACGTTCGCGTCCGCGCGTTACAGCCCGCGGCCCGCGTCGATCGACTGGATTCGCCAGATGACGTGGGAGGTGTCGGCGGACTACATCGAGAACCACCCCTTCGGCTTCGTGGAGACCCGTGAGATCAAGGGCAGCTACGCGATCGAGCTCGAGAACAGCGACACCTTCGGGCTGGATTTCACCGAGTCGTACG
Source organism: Gemmatimonadota bacterium (assembly GCA_050050215.1). Classification (GTDB taxonomy): domain Bacteria; phylum Gemmatimonadota; class Gemmatimonadetes; order Longimicrobiales; family Gaopeijiaceae; genus UBA2982. The sequence goes on along the minus strand of JASFUR010000189.1, from coordinate 2,672 downwards.
AGAACCTGCAGGACGTCTTCGACATCCGGCCGGGTGAGGTGGCGATTCCGGCGGGCCGCTACGACTTCCGCTCGGTCAGCGCGAGGTACGGCTTCGGGCTCCAGCGCCCCTATTCGGGCACGTTGTCGGCGTCGTACGGCAGCTTCTACGAGGGGACACGTACGTCCGTGGGATTCCAGCGCGGGCGCATCGAGATCACGCCGCAGCTCTCGCTCGAGCCCAGCCTCGCGTTCAACTGGGTCGATCTACCGGGCGGTGACTTCACCGAGCACGTGGCATCCACCCGCATGAGCTACAGCTTCAGCCCACGCCTCTACTTGAGCGGACTCGTGCAGTACAGCACATCGAGCGACGCCCTGAGCGGCAATTTCCGTCTGCGGTGGGAGTACGCTCCCGGAAGCGAGATCTTCCTCGTCTACACGGAGGAGCGGAACACCGACGTGTTCGATCGCTTCTCCGAGCTCTCGGACCGAGGGCTCGTCGTGAAGGTGACGCGGTTGCTGCGGATGTGAGGGGGTCCGCGGTGCTGACTCAGCGCTGCCTCAGTCGCTCACGTAGCCGCAGCTCGGGTGGATCACCCGCTTGCCGCCCTCGTTCCACGGGCCGCAGGGCCGCCCGTAGCGGAGCATGCCTTGGAGCTCCAGACCTCCGTCGGGTGAGTACCGCTCGTACGGACCGTCGACCTGGCCCCGGACGTACGTGACGCGTTCGATGAGCCGGCCGTCCAGATACCACTCACGGGGCCCGTCGAAGTCGCCGTAGCGGTACGTACCGCGCTCGTAGAGCCGTCCGTTCCGGAAGTAGGCCTCGTACGGTCCCTCTCGGAGACCGTTCTCGTAGGTGCCCTTCTCATAGAGCTCGCCGCTCTCGAAGTACCACTCGTACGGGCCGTCCTTCTCGCCTTCCCGGTAGACCTCGCGCACGCTGAGCCGCTGGTTGGCGAAGTAGAGCTCGAACGCCCCGTCGTACTGCCCTTCGACCAGGCTGGCGCGTCGCTGCACGTGCCCGGGAGCGTCTGCGAAGGAAGCGAACACCGGCCCGGAGTAGGGCTCCCGTGTGACCGGGTCGATATAGGCGTCGCCCTCCCTGACCAGGGAGGTGAGCGGAAGACCTTCGGATCGGGAGCACGCGGACACGGCCACGAGAAAGAGCGCAATGGCCGCTCCCCGGGTTCCGAGGCGCGCGAATCGATGAGTGGACGAGCTTCGTGTCGAGGTCATGGAGGCCACTCCAGAGTGCGAAACAGGGCCAACGTACTACTGGGATCGGTGGTAAACAAATGTTTTTTTCGCACCGGATTGTGGGGAAGCTCCCCACGATTCCGAGGGATATTGTCCCGACGGTGGAAGATCGCCGGGGGGCTCACTTTATAGGTGAATTCTGGCCCAGGAGTGTTCAAATGACCGCTGCAATCGCAGTTCCCGCCCAAGAGCCCGCCCCGAGCGCAAACGACCGGATGAAAGCCGGTTTCCGTGTGCGCTTCTGGGGTTCGATGATCTTCGCCGTCGTCGCGCACTTCGCGCTGGTTCAGTACTCGCCGACCATGATGGCGGACGACGTCAGCTTCACCGCCTCGGATCTCGAGGCCATCGAGCTACCGCCCGATATCGAGATCCCGCCGCCGCCGCAGGCGATCGCGCGGCCGGCGACGCCGGTGATCAGTGAAGTGGCCGTCGCAGAGGACATCACGATCGCCCCGACCACTTTCGAGAACAATCCGATCGAGACCCTGCCGCCGCCCCCCACCGAGGTGGCCGCAGAGGCCGCGGATGATATCGCGTCGCAGCCGACATTCACGCCGTATACCGTCGCGCCCCAGCTGTTGAACAGGGACGCGGTGATGCGCGTGATGCTGGAGGAGTACCCGCCGCTGCTCAAGAGGTCGGGAATCGGTGGAATCGTCCGAGTCTACTTCTTCATCAACAAGGAGGGGGAAGTCGAGGATTCGAGGGTCTACCAGAGCTCGGGTTTCGACGAGCTCGACGAGGCCGCGCTGGCCGTCGCGGACGTGTACCGGTTCTCACCGGCCATGAACCGTGACAAGCTGGTGCCGGTGTGGGTCTTGCTCCCGATCGAGTTCCAGGTGCGGTAGGGCCAGAAAACCGGGCGGCGCCCTCAGGGGCGTTGCGAGCCTGGAACCGGTCGGGTTGGTAGCGTCGGAGGCGCCGGGTAGATTCCCGGTGCCTCCGATTGCTTTTCCACGGGGCTGAGCAACCCGGCGATCCCGAGACCACGTGTGATATCCGTACAGCGCAGGAAGACCGTTCCCGTCGACGTCGGCGGCGTGACCGTGGGTGGGGACGCGCCCGTCGTCGTGCAGTCCATGACCAACACCGACACGGCCGACGTCGCGTCCACGCTCGAGCAGGTGAAGCTGCTCGCCGACGCCGGGAGCGAGATCGTCCGTGTGACGGTCAACCACGACGCCGCCGCCCAGGCGGTCCCCGAGATCGTGTCGCGGCTCCGCGACGAAGGCTACGACACGCCCGTCGTCGGGGATTTCCACTACAACGGCCACATCCTGCTCACGAAGTACCCTGCCGCCGCCGAGGCGCTGGCGAAGCTCCGCATCAACCCGGGCAACGTGGGGACGAAGCACCGCGACTCGAACTTCCAGGAGATCATCCGGGTCGCGCTCGAGCACGACAAGCCGGTGCGCATCGGGGTGAACT
>JASFUR010000188.1:0-6664 GCA_050050215.1 Gemmatimonadota bacterium | reverse complement strand
TGGCGGGGGGTTGCCAAGCCCCAGGCGCGCCTTGCGGACCTCCGGCCGAGCGGGTCCGGGGCGACGTCGGCCGACGGCCGCTCCGGATCGGCGCCGTGAGGATCATCGCGGGACGCTGGAGAGGGCACGGGCTCAAGCCCCTGAAGGCCAGGGGTGTGCGGCCGACGACCGATCGTGTCCGCGAAGCATGGATGTCCGCTCTGGGCGACCGGGTCCGCGGGGCCGCCGTCCTGGATCTCTTCGCCGGCTCGGGGGCGTTGGGTCTGGAGGCGCTGAGCCGCGGGGCCGAGTCCGTGATCTTCGTGGAGCGGGCCCGGGGAGCGCTCGGGGTGCTGCGCGCCAACATCGAGCTTCTGGGCGCTGGAGAGCAGTGCACGGTCATCGACCGCGACGTCTTCCGCTACCTGTCCGGTCCGGTGGAGGGCTTCGACGTGGCACTCGCCGACCCGCCCTACAGTGGAGGGGCCGCGCGGACGCTGGTCGAGCGCTGGACGCAGAATCCATTTGCGCGGGAACTGTGGTTGGAGCATCCTTGGCGCGAGCAGCTGCCGCTCCCGGAAGGCTCTCGAACCCGTCGCTACGGCGACACAGCCCTCTCGACCCTCACCGCGCCGGAACGATGAACTCACACCGTCCCACGGTTGCGCTCTACCCGGGCTCGTTCGACCCCATCACGCTCGGTCACGAGGACATCGCCCGCAGGGCGCTCAGCGTGGCCGACAAGCTCATCGTGGCCGTCGCCCACACCTCGACGCACGACAAGCGGGGGTTGTTCGGCGTACAGGAACGCGTTCGTCTCATCCGGGAGGTGCTCGGGGAGGACGACCGCATCGAGGTCCAGTCGTTCGAAGGCCTCCTCGTCGACTTCGCGCAGCGCCAGGATGCGCGCGTGGTCATCCGGGGGCTGCGCGCCGTGTCGGACTTCGAATACGAGCTCCAGATGGCCCAGATGAACCAGGAGCTCTGGCCGGAGATCGAGACGCTCTTCCTGGTACCGGAGGCGCGCTACTCGTTCATCTCCTCGTCGCTGGTGCGCGAGGTGGCGACGCTGGGCGGCGATGTCTCGGCCTTCGTGTCGCCAGCCGTGCTCGAGCGGATTCGTAGGAAGCTGGCGGCATCCTGACTTTCGTGACGACGGCCGGCCGATGCTCCGAGCTGCTTTTCTTGCCCACACAAACGTTTCCTTTTTACTATTAGGACCGCCCATCGGGTCATGCGGACCGTAGTGTCCGCCGCGGACTGACGTCTCCGCGACGCAACCCGACTTCCGTCCTGCGCCAGGAGCATCCAGTCCATGGGCTTTGAGGTAACCCAGAACGGGGAAATCACGCTGGTCGAAGTGGAGGGCCAGTTGATCGTCGGCAATCGACAGGAGCTCAAACAGCAGGTGCTGGAGCAGCTCGAGAACGGCGACAAGAAGTTCGTGATCGACTTCGCCAAGACCGGATACATCGACTCGTCCGGGCTTGGCGTTTTGGTTTCCCTGTCCAAGAAGATCCGTGAGCAGGGTGGCGAGTTGCGCCTCTCGAGCCTCAACGAGGATCTCCGGACGCTCTTCGAGCTGACCAAGCTCGACACGCTGTTCCGGATCGCCGACACGAAGGAACAGGCACTCGAGGGCTTCTGATCCATGGCGGCCGAGCGCATTCCCCGGGAAGAGGACCTCGTCCTCGAGCTGCCGACCGACATCCGCTCGATCGAGCACGCGGTGGACTACGTCATGCGGCGCTGTCGCACTTGCAGCGAGCAGGAGCGACGCCTCGACTTCAACTTCCGTGTCGGCCTGACCGAGGCGCTCTCCAACGCCATGCTCTACGGGAACTCCAGGGATCCGTCGAAGCGCGTGCTGGTCGAGGTCGTGCTTCAGGCCGGACGGCTGGAAGCGCGGGTCACTGATCAGGGCGCCGGCTTCGATCCCGGGATCGTCCCCGACCCGACCAGCCCCGAGAACCTCACCAAGCCGTGCGGGCGGGGGCTGTTCCTCATGAGGCAGCTTCTCGACGAGGTTTCGTACAACGACCAGGGGAACCAGGTCACCCTTGTGCTGAGACTCGAGTCGGGCGGCATCCTGGAGGGCGGCGTCCAGGCGTGAACGTTCCCCCGGGCCGGCTCGTCCTCGGGGCGCTGCCGGACCCGGTCTTGAGGACTCTGGCGCACTTCGAGGAAGCCTTCGGAGCCGTCGTCCGGCTCAAGCTGGGCGCCGACGAGCCCGGAGCCGCAGACGAGGTCCTGTATGCGACCTCTGGCTTCGACCATTCCGAGACGGACCCGGAGTGCATGAAGGTCATCTCCTATGCGGGGGGTCGGGTCCAGGTCGAGGTGGGTGCCGCACGCGATGCGAGCCCTGCCGCCGTCTGCCAGGCGCTCACTCCTGTGCTCGAGCTCGCGTTCGAGTCCTCCCGGGAGATCGAGTTCTTCACGTCGGAGCTGTCCGAGCGCTTCGAGGAGATCAACCTCCTCTACTCGATCTCAGAGACGCTGGGCTCCACGCTGGATATGGACAGTGGCGCCCGCAAGATCCTGAGCGAGGTGCGGGACGTGATGGGCGCCAAGCGCGGCTCGCTCTGGGTCCACAACGCGGGCGACGAGGCGCTGCACCTCGCCGCCGCGGTCGGCGAGGACGGGCGCTCGTCGCCCATCTCGCCCGACGATCCCGACGCGATCACCTCCATGGTCTTCCGCGAGGGCCGCTCGATCATCGCCTCCCGCAGGCCGACGTCGGAGGAGCGCCAGGCGGGCGGCGGCGGAGACTCTTTCCTCTCCGTGCCGATCCGGTACTCACCCGGTACCGGCGAGTCGCGCACCGTCGGCGTGGTGAACCTCATCGGCCGACAGGACGGGGGGCGCTTCAGCGCGGCCAACCAGAAGCTGCTGGCGGCGATCGCCACCCAGGTCGGGGCCGCGATCGAGAACAACCGACTGGTCCAGGAGAGCCTCTCCAAGGAGCGCATGGCCCGGGAGATGGAGTTGGCGCACGACCTGCAGATGAAGCTCCTTCCGGCGGCCGATCGCTTCGAGGGGGCCACGGCCGCCGCCCGCGTGCAGCCGACGGAGCAGGTCGGAGGTGACTTCTACCAGCTCTTCGAGCTGCCAAAGGGCCGCATCGGAGTCATGCTCGGCGACGTCTCTCTGCACGGCTTTCCCTCGGCGCTCATCATGACGCTCACGATGAGCGCTGCCGCGATCTATGCGCGCGAGGCGGACTCTCCGGCCGAGGTGCTCAGGCAGCTGGACGACGCCCTGAGCGAGGAGCTCGCCACGACCGAGATGTACCTCACGGTCTTCTACGGCGTCATCGATCGCGACGCGGGCACGCTGGTCTACTCGAACGCCGGGCATCCGCATGCGTTCGCGGTGCACGCCGACGGCTCCTTCGAGCGTCTGACGGCAACCGATCCGCCGGTCGGCTTCGCCGGCCCCGACTCGTACGGTGAAGGGAAGCTCCCATGGAGCGCGGAGGGCGACCTCCTCTTCCTGTTCACCGACGGCCTCCCCGACACGCTGCGGCGCAAGGACGGGAAGAAGCCGGAGGACATCGTGTTGGACACGGTCGTGGGGCACCGCTTCTCCGCTCCTGCGGAGATCGTGGAGGCGCTGTTCGAGCTCCCGCCCGAGGAGGCCTCGGTCAGGATGGGCGACGACCGGACGGCGCTCGTCCTGCGCCTCTAGCCGTCCGGGCGAGCCCGTGGCCTCTGAGCGACATCCACGCGCGAAGCGATCGCTCGGGCAGAACTTCCTCGTCGACGAGAACATCCAGCGGAAGATCGTTGCGGCGCTGGGAGCCGAGCCCGACGACGACGTCCTCGAGATCGGCCCGGGCCGGGGCGCGCTGACGAGGCACCTGGTCGGCAGCGTGGGCAGGCTCGTCCTGGTCGAGCTCGACGACCAGCTCGCCGCGGAGCTCGCCGAGGAGCACGGAGCTCGCTCCGACGTCTCGGTCGTCCACGCCGACATCCTCGACTACCCGCTCACCGAGCTGGTTCCGGCGGGAAGCCCGGTCGAGGATCTCCTGGTGGTCGGAAACATCCCGTACAACATCACCACGCCCATTCTCTTCCACCTCTTGGCCGGTCCGCGACCGCGGGACATCGTCCTGATGGTCCAGGACGACGTGGCCGCGCGCATCGTGGCCGAGGCTGGCACGAAGGAGTACGGCGCGCTCTCGGTGGGGATTCGCACCGTGGCTCGGGTCGAGCGCCTCTTCAAGGTCGGTCGCAAGGCGTTTCGCCCGGTCCCTCGCGTCGACTCGGCCATAATCCGGGTGACGCCGATCCAGCCGCCCCCCCTGTCGGAGCGGGACGAGCGGCTGCTGCGGAATCTGGTGCGGGCGGCATTCCAGTGGCGCAGAAAGCAGCTGGGCAAGATCCTTCGCGACCACCCGGACCTGGGGTATTCGCCCTACGTCATCGCCGCGGCCACCGCCGATGTGGGGGTCTCGGCCACGGACCGACCGGAGCGTCTGACGCCTGCGGACTTCGTTGCCCTCTCGGCCGCGTTGCCGTCAAACGGCTCCACGCCTAATTTGTGACGGATTTCACAAGCGGCCCCCAATCGACGAAGGCGAGCGATCCACACGCCCGTGACGAGACGCATCCCGGCTAGCACGATCCGGAGGCTGTCCCACTATCTACGGTCGCTCGAAGACCTGGAGGGCTCCGGGGAGGCGACCGTGTCCAGCGAGGAGCTGGCGGTTCGTGGACAGACCACCGCGGCCCAGGTACGCAAGGACCTCTCGCATTTCGGCTCGTTCGGAAAGCGCGGCCTCGGCTACCAGGTCGAGGAGCTCCGAGCTCGTCTCCGCCAGATTCTCGGAGTCGATCGTGTTTGGAAGGTGGCCCTCATCGGGGCCGGCCGGATCGGCTCGGCGCTCTTCGAGTACCCCGCGTTCGAGTCGCGCGGGTATCATTGTGTGGCGATATTCGACTCGGATCCGGACAAGATTGGCACGCGCTGGGGTGACCTGCAGATCGCTTCGCCGGACGACCTCGAGCGGCTTCTCGTGGAGCTGGGCGTCGAGTTGGTCATTCTGGCCGTTCCCGCCCGGGCCGCCCAGGCGATGGCCGAGCGCGCGGTGCGGGCCGGCATCAAGGGGATCCTCAACTTCGCTCCGATCCGCCTGAAGGTGCCTCGCCAGATCCCGGTCGAGGACGTGAACCTCGTGATGCAGCTCGAGGCGCTCTCGTTCGCCATCACACAACGCGAGTCGTAGGGGTGCGGGGGTTCCCGACATGAGCCCGGGGCGCGACGCGTCCCTCCTTCGAAGCGCGGCCGATCGTCTGGCGGCGGGTCCCGCGCACACGCTGGAGTTGGCCCGTGAGATCCTCGGGCTGGTGGGGCACGACGGGGCGGCCTCCGCGGCGGTCTTTCAGCTCCTGGGCACCGATCCCCGCTTCCTCGTCGACGCGGAGGGGGTGTGGAGCCTGGACGACTCCCCGCGTCCGTTCGGCGAGCCCCTCTCGGACGTTTCGTTCGCCGTCGTCGACGTAGAGACGACCGGGCAGGCCTCCTGGCGAGGCCACCGGATGCTCGAGATCGCGATCGTCGGGGTCCGTGGGGGCGCGATCGTGGACGAGTACCAGACGCTCCTGAACCCGGGGCAGGGTATTCCGAGCGTCATCACGGCACTCACCGGCATCAGGCCGGAGATGGTTCGGCAGGCCCCGTACTTCGAGCACGTCGCAGACGAGGTCGTACAGCGCCTCGAGGGCAGGGTCTTCGTGGCACACAACGCCACGTTCGACTGGTCGTTCGTGTCGGCCGAGCTGACCAGAGCCAATGTCGACGTGCCGGGCATGCCGAGGCTGTGCACGGTGCGAATGTGCCGTCGGCTGGTGCCGCAGCTCCGCCACCGGAACCTGGACGTCGTCACCCGCCACTTCGGCATCGAGATCCACGACCGGCACCGCGCCTACGGGGACGCCCTCGCCACCGCGCGGGTGCTCCTCCGTCTGCTGGACGAAGCGGGTGGACGGGGGATCGACGATCTGCCCACGCTCGAGTGGTACCTGAAGCGGAAACGGAGGCGGAAGGAGTTCGACCCCGAGCAGTACTCCCTGGAGCTTCCCGGGTACAGCCGGAAGAAGCGGAGGGGGCCCTGAGCGCCCTCGGGTGTCGACCCGAGGAGCCCCTCCTGCCGGACGCGCATCGGACTACCTTACGGGACTCCTTCCCCATCCCCAGGGTACCCGCCGATGACCATCAGCCACGAGGGGCTGCCGCTTTCACGAACCACGACTGTGGGCTCGATCCGCATCCACGGGCTCGAGGCGGGGGTCCAGCAGCTCGATGGCGGCGCCATGTTCGGGGTCGTGCCGAAGCCGCTGTGGGAGAAGAGGCTTCCGGCGGACCATCGAAACCGCATCCCGCTCGCGTTGCGGTGTCTGCTGATCGAGGCACCTCAGGCGCTGGTGCTCGTCGATACGGGCGTGGGCAACAAGGCCGACGACAAGTTCCGGGACATCTACGGCCTGTCGAACGCGGGTGACCCCACGCGGCTGGAGGACGCCATCCGGCATGCAGGCTTTCGGCCGGAGGACGTCGACATCGTCCTGAACACGCACCTCCACTTCGACCATGCCGGGGGCGATACGCTCCTGGACGAGGACGGGACGCTTCGGGTCGCTTTTCCCGGCGCGCGTCATGTCGTGCAGAAGGGTGAGCTCGA
>JASFUR010000187.1:0-6684 GCA_050050215.1 Gemmatimonadota bacterium | reverse complement strand
AGGGGATGGAGTACGCCGTGAGCTCCGAGAGGCGCTCTTCGGCGACGTGCATTCTCGCCTGGACACGGTGTGCCCACGTCAGTGGAATCGCAGCGGAGCTGCCGAGGACGATTCCCAACCCCCAGGCTACGACGGATCGACGCCAGCCGCGCCACGCGCGGATGCCCAGGGTGGCCAACGCCGCAGGGAGGCCCCAGAGGCTGACCCACCACAGCGGGTGCGTCGCGGTGGACCAGACCCACTCGGCTCCGCCGGCTCCGAGTACGAGCGCCAGCACGACGGCGCCCGGAGCTGCCAGGGTCCACGCCCGGGACGACCGGGAGAGCGAGATCGCCATGCCCGCCGCCAGCGACGCCAGCGCGGCCGCGGCGACCTCGTAGACGACCCACTCGAGGCGACTGGCGGCGAGCGCGGCCGGGTCCGTCCCCACGGCGGCCCAACCGAGCAGGAGCGGGAACGCCACCGCGACCGCGATACCGACGACCCAGGGCGGGAGGCTGAACCGGGGTCGTCTGAGCACACTCACGAAACCGAAAATCGCGACGCCGATCAGGGCGAATCGGCCCAGGGAAACGGGGATGGGCCCGGTGAGTTCGTACGCCTGGGGGTCGAACAGCACCCCGAGGAACGCCACCTCGTTCAAGGGAAGCCAGGCAGCGAGCAGCACGAGCGCTCCGGTCGCCACCACCGCGCTCGCGAAGCGCCGCGGCCTGCCGAGGGCCAGCAGAGCCCACGCGATCGACACCATGACCGCCACGGCGGCGGCCCAGCGGCCCAGGATCCGCGCCGCTCGCTCACCGGGATCGGGGCGGTCCACACTGACACTCATGATCCGCTCGCCGCGGTAGTTGAGGTCCCAGACCGGCCCGTCGCGAGGCCCGGGATCCTCCTCCGAGATGCGCATCCGCTCGCCCGTTTCCGCGTAGAAGTTCGAGGCGAAGTCGTTCACGTCCGCGCGCAGGCCCTCGGGAAGCGAGGAACGCAGCAGGAAGGCGGCGACGGCCGTGCTCCCGTCGGCCCCCGGAAACGTGTAGTAGAGGTATCCGAAGAGCGGGAAGTCGTGATACGAATACGGTGTGAGCACGCCGGTCTGAACCAGCTCCGGGACCCGCCCCCGGTGGACGCCGTCCCAGACGACGAGGCGCCCCACAGGATCGTAGAGAGCGAGCGCGGAGAGCTCGTACCGCGTGCGGAGCCCGCGCACGAGATCGAGGTCGATGTCCGGGGACTCGAGCCAGGCGTCGATGAGCCCCTGTGTGGCGGCCTCGCCCGCGTCGTAGCGCTTGTCGAGCTCGGCTTCGACGCGTCCACCGACCTCCTCCGACCGCTCCGCCCAGTAGCCCTCGAAATCCGTGACGACCCGGTCGACACGACGGTGACCATAGAACGCCACGACGACCGCCGTCACCAGGACGACGAGCGCCAACCCCCAGGAAATCCCCTGTCCTCGAGGGCGCCGGACCACCCCGGCCACGATGGCGACGGACGCCACCACCAGGGAGACCGGGTCCGGCGAGTACGTCCAGAGCCCCAGGGCGAGCAGTCCCAGCCAGGGCGCCAGCCAACCGGCCGCCGCAGCGATCGCGTCGGATCGCCGGGAGGCAGCGCCTCCCCCCGGATCGGTCTGGTCGGCTCCCGGATGCGGCACGAAGTCGTCTCCCGGTGGCCTGTGACAGGTGGTCGCCAATGATCACCTGTTGCAGGCCACTACTAGTGCGGCCGATAGGTAATTCACGAATATACCCGGACGCGATGGGCCGACACATCGCCCGCGTGAGCGCTGGGCGAACCGGGCCACACGCTCGGGGTACCAAGGCCCCATGCAGATTCGAGTGCGCCCTTCACGGATCCGTACCGCCTTCCTGGTGGTCTTCGGCCCGCTGCTCCTCGCCCCGACCCGAGGCCTGGCTCAGGGCGTGGTGGTCGACGAGGGCACCTTCGCTGTGAGCCTCGACGGACGTCGGATCGGCACCGAGGAATTCACGATCCGCCGGGCGGGACTCAACCGCGATGACGCCCTCTTCGCGAACGGCACCGTCTCGCTGCGCCGGGACGGGGCGACGCAGGAGATCCGCATCCTCTTCAGGGCGACTCCCGACGCGGGCCTTCCCAAGTGCGAAGGAAACGAACCGTGCTACCAGATCGATGTCGACGGAACCGGTGCCATGAGTCTCCGGCTCGGGCTGTCGGGTCGACGGTACGTGGCCCGGATCCTCGATTCGGCCGGTGAAGAGATCCGTGAATTCCCCGCGACTTCGGGCACACGGATCCTCGAGACCGACGTGGCGCACCTCTACTACTTCCTCCACGACCAGGTGGAGGGCTCCGATTCCCCCATCCTCAGCCCGCGGGACCGGGGTCGGACGACGCTCGTGGCAGGCCCCTGGACGGACGAACAGATCCAGCTCGGCCCCAACGTCATCGAGGCGCGTCGCGTCGTCTTCTCCGCAGGAGACGATCGGCGCATCGTCTGGTTCGACAGGCTCGGGCGAGTGCTCCGGGTGTCCGTTCCGGCGGAGAGCTACCTGGCCGAGCGAACGGACCTCGTAGGCTAGTAAGCGAGGGTCTTCCCCGCTCGTACGCTACCAGCGCAGGCCGTTGCGACGCTGTCCGCTCGCGCCCGCCGGCAGCGTGACCCGAACCGATGTCCCCTGGCCCCGCCGACTCTCCACGTCGATGGCCCCGCCGTGCGCTTCAACGATCCGCTTCACGAGGCTGAGCCCGATTCCGTACCCCCCGGTGTCCTTCGACCGGGAGCGGTCCACGCGGTAGAAGGGCTCGAAGATCCGTCCGAGGTCCTCCTGCTCGATCCCCTCACCGCAGTCCCGAACCGTGATGACCGCGTCCCCGCCGACCCGCTCGAGCGTGACCCGGACCGGTACGCCTTCCGGGTCGGAGTGGCGAAGCGCATTGGTCAGCAAGTTGCCCACGACGGTCTTCACGCGCTCGGAGTCGACCCGGGCCACCAGTGGCTGATCCGTCCCGTCGAGCTCCACGCCGGGGTCCTGGTCCGAGCGCTCCGCCACCACCTCCGGGAGCAGGTCGCTCAGATCGACCGAGTCCAGGGTCAGGCCGCCATGCGGTGAGTCGAGCCGCTCGGTCTCGAGCAGGACCGAGATCATGGCCTCGGTCTCCTCGATATCCTCGATCACGCTCTCCTTCGCGGCCCCGTCGGGCATCATCTCCATTGCGACCCGCATGCGCGTGAGCGGCGACCGGATCTCGTGGCTGACGTCGACCAACAGCTGATCGCGCGCGCGGATCCGCTCGCGGATGGCGGTGGCCATCTCGTTGAAGGACGCCATGAGCTGCCCGAGCTCGTCGCTCCGCCGGGTCTCCATCTCGACGTTCAGATCACCCTCGCGAAGCTTCTCCACACCCTCACTCAGCTCCCTGACGGGCTTCAGGAGGTTCCGCGTGGCGAGGTAGACGCACGCCAGCAGGACGATCATGAAGATTGCGTCGGCCAATTCCTCCACGAGGCTCTCCGAGCCGAGCCCGATGCTGCCCGCCTGAAGGGCCAACAGGTACCGGTAGTCGCCGCGGCCTACGTCCGCCCCGAAGCCGAGCGCCCGCGAGAGGCCCGCGCGGTTCGAAGAGCCCTCGGCCGCGGGTGGCAGGTCCGCATCGTCGAACCGCGGAAAGTCGGGGTCGGTCGCCCAGTCGACGTCCGGGCCGGAGATGCGCATGCCCACACCCAGACGCGTGGCCAGCTGTCGAGCCGCCACCGTATCGCTCGGCGTGTCCAGCTCGTCGAGAATGAGCTCGGCGTAGCTCATGGCGGTGCGCCGCGCCGTGACCCGTCCCTGCTGCCAGTCGAAGTACCAGAACGACGCCATCAGATACAGTCCGATGGCCGTGAAGCCGCCCACGAAGACCAGCAGGATCTTGAGGAAGAAGGAGGCGCGCAGCTTGACCGCGAAAGGCACGTCAGCCTCCCTCGCCCCGAGATCCGACGAAGGAGTAGCCCGCGCCTCGAACCGTTCGGACCCAGCGTGGCGTCCGGGGATCATCCCCCAGCTTGTTTCTGAGCCGACTCACGAGCACGTCGATCGAGCGATCCAGGGAGTCCCACGCCTCACCTCGGACACCATCGAGAATTTGAGATCGGGAGAGCACCCTTCCGCGGCCCCGGATGAGTAGCTCGAGCAAATCGAACTCGGCGGTCGTGAGCGCCAGTGGCTCCCCGTCCATCGACGCGGATCGTCGTTGGGGATCGACCTTCAGCGAGCCGAAGCTCCACGTCTCCGCCGCGGCCCGTCCCCGGCGCAGGATGGCATCGATCCTGGCGATGAGCTCACGGGGCTCGAACGGCTTGGCGAGGTAGTCGTCGGCGCCCAACTCCAGCCCCACCACCCGGTCTGTCACGTCGCCCCGCGCGGTCAGCATGATGATCGGCACCGAAGACTCCCTGCGGATGGCCCGGCAGGCGTCGAACCCGTCCATCTCGGGAAGCATCACGTCGAGGATCACAATCTCCGGGTGCTCGGTGCGCAGGAGGCGAATCCCGTCGTCGGCACGACCCGCCGTGATCACCTGGAAGCCGCCGGTGGCCAGATAGTCCGACAGGAGACCCCGAAGCTTCCGGTCGTCGTCGATTACCAGGACTGGTCCCCTCATGAGCGACTCCTCCTACCTCAGAGTCACGAACGACGGCTTCAGCAATGTGTCGACCACGTAACCGAATGTTACGGCGGCCTCTGGAACCACGCCTCTTGGATGGTGGATGCGCCGCAACAATCTGTAACATCCGCTACATACCGGAGAAACGTACGTCAGCGATCATGTTGCGGTCCCAGCCCAACAGGAGGAACCCAAATGCGACAGACCACCCGCGGTATCGGGACGGGTCTCGCCGTTCTCATGGCGATGCTCTGCCCCCTTGCAGTCTCGGCCCAATCCGACCTCGACGCGTCCGAGGCGCAGGCCTTCATCGGCGCCTGGACGGTCTCGATGACCAGCGACTTCGGCGACTTCACCATGGATCTGGAGATCCAGGACGAAGGCGGCAAGGTCGCGGCCAGCATCGGCGCGCCCGACATGGGCGGCCCCATGGAAAGCGTCAGCGACGTCTCGATGAACGGCGAGGACCTGGTCCTGGCCTGGGAGATGGATGCGCAGGGACAGTTCGTGCCCGCCATGATGACGCTCACGGTGGACGGCGCCGGACTCACGACCGTCCTCGACATCGCCGACGGCCAGTTCTCGGCCCCGGGTGAAGCCACGCGATCCGGGAGCTAGCGTCCCCGAGGTCATCCGAGTCGATCGGTTGACCTGCCCCCGTTCGGTGTCGCGGCCCCCCGCTCGCGGCGCCGGACGGGCGCTTCTCTCTTGGTCGACCCTGGATGGCGGTTAGCTTTCGCACTCCACACAGACGTCTTGAAGAACTCGGAAGACCCTCCCGTAGTTGGTGGCGTCCGGGGCCATCTCCGGCCCGGACGCACGAAGTCGAAACCGCTTCGCCGCACGGAGCGTACGGAGCCCGACTGCCACCGCCATCCCCAGCACCCGAGGTCCTCAACAGGATGAAGATCGGCTCTCCCCTGCTCCTCCTGGCCGCGCTCGTCGTGGCCGTCCCGGCGTCAGCGCAGGAACAGGTCCCGGAGCAGCTGTCACTCGCGCAGGCTCTGGAGATCGCGCGTGCCTCCAACCCGAGCTTCCGGGCGTCCAGCAACGACGCGCGCATCGCGGACTGGAACGTGCGGCAGGCCTGGGGACGGCTCCTGCCTTCGGCGACCGCCACGGGAACCGTAGGCTGGCAGGGGACGGGTGAGCAGCAGTTCGGAACCGTAACCCTGGGCGACCTGGGCTTCGGAGACCAGCCGTCGTACTACACGTCGAGCTACGGGCTGAGCCTGAGCTACTCGCTCGATTGGGCTACGATCAAAGGACCCGCCCAG
Source organism: Gemmatimonadota bacterium (assembly GCA_050050215.1). Classification (GTDB taxonomy): domain Bacteria; phylum Gemmatimonadota; class Gemmatimonadetes; order Longimicrobiales; family Gaopeijiaceae; genus UBA2982. The sequence goes on along the minus strand of JASFUR010000187.1, from coordinate 784 downwards.
GCCAAGGCCGACCGCAGGGCCACCGGGTCACAGATCGGGGTCGCGGAGTCGAGCCTCGTCACACAGGTGACCAACGCCTACCTCGAGACGCTGCGTCAGCAGGAGGCCGTCCGGATCGCCGAGGCCCAGCTGGAGAACAGCCAGTTCAACCTGCGCCTGGCCCAGGCGCAGCTCGAGGTCGGCGCCGTCACGGGCATCGACGTCGGGCAGGCCGAGGTCCAGGTCGGCCGGTTCGAGGTCCAGGTGCTGCAGTCGAGGAATCTTCTGGAAACCGCGCGCATGAGACTCCTGCAGCAGCTCGGCCAACCCATGGGAGCGGACTTCGAGCTCTCGACACCCTTCGAGCTCACCGAGCCGACCTGGGATCTCGAGGATCTGAGGGCGATGGCGCTCGACATGAATCCCTCGCTCGAGCTCCGACGCCACACGCGCGAGTCCGCCGACATCGGCGTCAGTTCGGCCCGATCGTCCTACTTTCCCACGATGACGATCTCGACCGGCTGGAGCGGTTTCACCAGAGAGGCCAGCAGCACGGATTTCCAGATCGCCCAGGCGCAGAGGCAGATCGCCGGCTCCATCGCTCAGTGCTCGGCTCAAAACGAGATCTACTCGCGCTTGACGCCTCCCCTGCCCCCCATCGACTGCGCACGCTTCGCGTTCACGGATACGCAACGCGAAGCCATCATCAGCCAGAACGACCAGTTCCCCTTCGGATTCGTGCGGTCGCCCCCCAGCGTCAGGCTCGTCCTGAGCATCCCGATCTTCCAGGGTCTCAGCCGACAGC
>JASFUR010000186.1:0-6696 GCA_050050215.1 Gemmatimonadota bacterium | reverse complement strand
TGCGCCACCCCGAAGGCATCGTTCACGAAGATGTCGCCCAGAGAGGCCCAGAACGCGGCCAGCCCAGGGTCGTTGCCCGTATCGCCGGGCAGGAACCGGGTGTTCTCCAGGAGAGAGACCTCACCGGGCTCGAGCTCGGCGACCTCCTTCGAGACGGCGTCGCGGTCGTCCTGCTCCGGAATGAAGCGCACGGGCTTGCCGAGCAGCTCCGAGAGCCGCTTCGCCACCGGTGCGAGTGACAGCTCCGGCACGACCTGCCCGTCGGGCCGGCCGAGGTGTGAGAGCAGGACCACCTTTGCACCAGCAGCGGAGAGGAGCTCGATGGTCGGCACCGACTCGGTCAGGCGATGGTCGTCCACGACTCGGTCGCCGTCCAGCGGGACGTTGAAGTCGGCGCGGACGACTGCGGTGCGGCCGTGGAGCCAGGCTGGATCCACGTCGTTGATGGTCTTCTTCTTCACGCGCGCGCTCCCGGCGTCGTTGTCGGTGTGGGCGTGCGATGACGACCGGGTCTAGGACCCGGCCTTCGCGGGAAGCTTTTCTCCGACGAAGCTCGCCAGGTCGACCACGCGGCACGAGTAGCCCCACTCGTTGTCGTACCACGAGAGGACCTTCACCATGCGGCCCTGCATGACCGCGGTGGACTGCGCGTCGACGGTCGAGCTGTTCGAGTTGCCCGTGTAGTCGATCGAGACGAGCGGCTCGTCGCTGAGCCCGAGGACGCCCTTCATGGGACCCTCGGCCGCGGCTCGGAAGGCCGCGTTGACCTCGTCGGCCGTGGTGTCCTTCTCGACCTCGACCACGAGATCCACGATCGAGACGTCCGGCGTGGGTACCCGGATTGCCATGCCGTCGATGCGGCCCGCGACCTCGGGGAGCACCAGCCCGGTCGCCTTGGCCGCGCCCGTGGTGGTCGGGATCATGGACATCGCCGCGGCACGGGCCCGTCTGAGGTCCTTGTGCGGCAGGTCGAGGATCCGCTGGTCGTTCGTGTACGCGTGGATCGTCGTCATGAGGCCGTGGCGGAACCCGAACTCCTCGGTGATCACCTTCACGACCGGAGCCAGGCAGTTCGTCGTGCAGCTCGCGTTGGAGATGACGTCGTGCTTGTCCGGGTCGTACTGGTCCTGGTTCACGCCGAGGACGATGGTGACGTCCTCGTTCTTGCCCGGGGCCGAGATGATGACCTTCGAGGCCCCCGCGTCGAGGTGCTTGGCTGCCGAGTCACGGTCGCGGAATAGCCCGGTCGACTCGATGACGACGTCGACGCCGAGATCCTTCCAGGGAAGGTTGGCCGGATCGCGCTCGCTGAGCACCCGGATCTCGTCGCCGTCCACGTTGAGTCCGTCCTTCGAGACCGACACCGTGCCGGGGTACTTCCCGTGCACGGAATCGTACTGGAGCAGGTGCGCGAGGGTGGCCGCGTCCGTGAGATCGTTCACCGCCACGAAATCGATGTCTTTGCGCCCGCTCTGCTTCGCGCTCCGGAGCACGTTGCGTCCGATGCGTCCGAAGCCGTTGATCGCTACCCGGATGGCCATGCGTCTCGGTACCTCGATGTCGGTCGAAAAGGTGGAATCGGGCCTAAGATAACGCCTATTCGGCCTTTTCGGGGGCCGTGGCGAGCGCTCGCGCGTACGTAGCCAACGTGACCGACGCCGCGCCCATCTCCACGAGCGTGGACGCGGCCTCCGAAGCGGTCGCTCCGGTGGTCAGAACGTCGTCGACCAGCACGACCCGGGCGCCGCGGATCCGGTGCGCCCCGGGGGCTGGCCGGAAGGCCCCTCGCACGTTCTCGCGTCGCTCGTGAGGCGTGAGCGCCGTCTGCGAAGCGCGGGCGCCCGTGCGGACGAGCCCGACCTCCAGTCGGAGCCGGCAGACGCGCGCCACCCGGCGGGCGAGCAGCTCGGCCTGATTGTAGCCGCGGCTCCGGAGCCGCTCCGCCGTGGTGGGCACCGGCACGATGACCCGGGCTTCCCGCTGCGGGACAGTGAGCATCGCCACCTGGCGGGCTACCGCGTCGCCCATGACGTCGGCGAGCTCGGACCACCCCTCGTACTTGAGGGCGTGCACGAGGTCGTCGGAGGGCGTTCCGAGCACGTAGGCGTACCGCGCCGCCGTGAGCGCGTCGGGCCACGCCTCGCACTCGGGACAGCGCTCCGCTTCCGGACGTCCGGAGCCCCGGGGGTGGTGACAGCGTGGGCAGCGCGGCCAGGCGGCCTCCCTCAGTCGGCTCCTGCATCGCGCGCACACGAGCGGCGCATCGCCTCCTCCCGGGATCCACGAGCGACACGCGACGCAGCCCGCGGGGAGTAGCAGATCCAGCAGGTCGGAGGCCCAGGCGGTCGGCTTCACTCGACCATCGCCCGGCTCACCGCGCTCAACGCGACCTCAGCGGCCCAGCGAACGGCGAATCGAGGCCCGCATGACTTCGGTCGGGGCCGGGCGGTCCCACCAGCGCTCGAATGCCACCGCGCCCTGCTGGACGAGCATCTCCATGCCGTCCGTGGCTCGTATGCCCCGAGCCTCCGCGGCACCCACGAACGCGGTCTTGTGCTTGCCGTAGACCAGATCGAGCGCCGCGCCGCTACGCTCCAACAGGTTGAAGTCGATGGGAGAGTCGTCGTCCGGGTCGAGTCCGAGCCGCGTGGCGTTGATCACCACGTCGAAGCGCTCGCCGGCGAGCTCGTTCAGGACCGGGACGACCCGTGCCTTCTGGCCGCCGATGCGGCGGGCGACGGCTCGCGCGCGCTCCTCTGTGCGGTTGTAGAGCAACACCTCGGACGCGCCCTCGTCGAGGAGGCCCAGAAGAGCCGCCCTGGCCGCGCCGCCCGCGCCGAGCAGAAGGGCCCTCGCGCCCTCGGCCGGTCCCTCGAGGAAGATCCTGAGCGCCCGCCTGAAGCCGTCCACATCGGTGTTGTCGCCGTGGAGCTTGCCGTCCTCGCCCCAGAACGTGTTGCAGGCACCCGTGCGCCGCACGGCCTCGCTCGGCACGTCGACCGTGGCGGCCGCCTTCTCCTTGTGCGGCAGCGTGACGTTGCCGCCCCCACCCGCACGGGCGAGCCCACCCATGAAGCCGGGCAGGTCGGCGGCGGCGCACCGGACGGCGACGTACACGCCGTCGACGCCCGCCTCGGCGAAGGCGGCGTTCTGGATCTCGGGAGACGCCGAGTGCGACACGGGATCGCCCAGGAGGGTCAGCACCCTCGTCTTGGCGGTAACCGTCATTTCGTCAGCACGCCTTCCAGACGCGCCAGCACGCGCCCGATGAGCTCGTCGAGCGTCCGGAACGTCTCCAGATACTCCTCGTCGGGGCCGCCGATCGGGTCCGGGATGCTTCCTCCCGTTCCTTCGTCCGACCCGCCGGCGTAGGAGGTCAGGAGCGCAGCCCGGTCGCCGGCACCGAGCTCGACGATGCGCATCAGGTGGCTGGGCGTCATCGCGAGGATCAGATCGGCCTGCTCGGCCAGCTCGGCGGTCAGGAGCGTGGAGCGGTGGCCGGAGAGGTCCAGACCGTGGGCCTCGGCCGCGCGCAGAGCGCCCTCCGACGCGGGCGCGCCCGGGAATGCGCCGACCCCCGCCGAGCGTACCTCGACGTCGTAGCCGAGCTCGGCGGCTCGGCCGCGCGCGATCGCCTCGGCCATCGGGCTCCGGCACGTGTTTCCGGTGCAGACGAAGACCAGCCGGAAGGCATCCTCGTCGCTCGAGCTACTCACCATGGATCTCCGGTATGGCGCATCTGAGGCGCTCGGTCGGTACGGAGCCCGCCCTCAAGACGACCGGCTCCGGTCCCCTGCAGTCGACAACCGTGGAGGGCAAGGACGAAGGAAGCGTCCCCGCATCCAGCACCACCACGTCCCGCCCGTCGAGCGCCCGCACGACTTCGACGGCCTCGGTGCCCGAGGCCGCCGGCGGCGCTCCAGGCTCGTTCAAGCTCGTCGAGGTCAGGGGGTCCCCCAGCGCCTCCACGAGGCGGGCGACGAGCGGATGTGGGCTCACCCGCACGCCCACGGCTCCCGTCCGTTCGTCCCTGACTCCGACCGGGAAGATACCCGAGGGATCATCCAGGACCAGTGTCAGGGGGCCAGGCCAGAAGATCTCCGCGAGCGCGCGGGCGGCGGGCGTCCAGCCGAGCCCCTGCACCGCGTCGGACGACTCCACGAGGACGATGAACGGCTTGTCGGCCTCGCGACCCTTCCGGCCTCTGAGGGCGTGGACCGCGTCGTCGGTCACGGCTCCACCGAGCCCGTAGACCGTCTCGGTCGGGTAGGCGATCAGGCCGCCGCGGCGAACGTGCGCCACGACCTCTTCGAGATCGAGATCCGGCTCGGCCCTGAGGTCCAGACGGGTCGGCCACGCGGTCATCGCTCGGGGACCCGGCGTGGCTCGGAGTCGGCGGAGGCTTCCCTCGCCCGCAGGATCGCCTCCGCGACCGGCACGTCGACGGGCCTCGTCACCTTCAGGTTCGAGCCCCCGTCGTCGACCATCGTCACGCGCACGTCCGGGGAGTGCCGCTCGACGAGCGCCGCGTCGTCCGTGCCCTCCTCCCCCGCCGCCGCGTATGCCGCGCGCAGCACGTCCGCCGGGAAGACCTGGGGTGTATGGGCGTGCCAGAGCGTCGAGCGGTCCGGCGTCTCGACCACGGTGGCGCTCTCACCGACCACCTTCATGGTGTCGACGGCCGGGCAGCCGGCGACGGCCCCGTGCCCACGGACGGCGAGTCCGACGCAGCGCGTGACGACCTCACGGCTGACGAGAGGCCGGGCGGCGTCGTGCACGGCGATCACGTCGACGTCGACAGGGAGCGCCTCGATGGCCGAGCGCACGGACTGCGTACGAGTGTCGCCCCCGGGCACGACCACGATCCTCGGGTCGAGCCCGACCAGCCATCCCGGAGGGTCGGCCGCGTCGTCCGGTGCGAGCGCGACGGCCACGGCCACGACGCGATCGTCGTCGAGGAACGGCCTGAGCGCGTGCTCGAGCACGGGACGACCGTCCAGCTCCAAGAAGGCCTTTCGCACGCCTCCCATGCGCGCGCCGAGCCCGGCCGACGGGACTGCCACACCGACGCGGGCGGAACGGCCCGGGCCGGCATCCGCACCGCTCATTGCGGGAAGCCGGGTCCCGCTTCCTGGGGTCGAGCCCCGGCCGGCGCCTGAGCGACCGAGTCGAACCGTGTGTAGGCCTTCTGGAAGTACAGATCGATAACCCCCGTGGGCCCGTTCCGCTGCTTGCTGATCATGAGCTCCGCCTTTCCTTCGACCTCTTCCCGTTTCTCCTGGGAAGCGTAGTACTCGGGCCGGAACAGGAACATGACTACATCGGCATCCTGCTCGATCGAACCGGACTCCCTGAGGTCGGAGAGCATGGGGCGCTTGTCGGTGCGCTGCTCCGGCCCGCGGCTGAGCTGGGAGAGCGCGATGACGGGGACTTCGAGCTCACGCGCGAGCGCTTTGAGCCCGCGGGAGATCTGACTGACCTCCTGCACGCGGCTCTCGGCCGACGCGGTGCCCGACATCAGCTGCATGTAGTCGATGAGGACCATGCCGAGATCCTTGTCGTTGGAGCGCAGCTCGGACTGGAGGCGGCGCGCCTTGGCGCGGATCTCGAGGACGTTGGCCCCCGGCTGATCGTCGATCCAGATGGGCGCCGTGTTCAGGTGCCCGGCGGCCGCGGCGAGGCGCTGGTGCTCCTCCTGGGAGAGGCGGCCGCGGCGGAGCTTCTGCGCGTCGATGCGGCCCTCCGAGCAGAGGAGCCTCTGTACGAGCTGCTCGGACGACATCTCGAGCGAGAACATCGCGACCGGGATCTCGTGCGCGATGGCGGCGTTCGCGGCCATGTTCATCGCGAGCGACGTCTTCCCCATGGAGGGACGCGCCGCGACGATGACCAGATCGCCCTTCTGGAGCCCCGTCGTCATGCGATCGAGGTCGGGGAAGCCCGTCGGCACGCCGGTGATGCCCGTGTCGGACTCCTGGAGCCGCTCGATGTGCTCGAACGCGGACCACAAGATCTCCTTGATCCAGACGAAGCCCTCGCGGCGGTGGCTCTCGGCGACCTGGAAGATGCGCGCCTCGGCCTGGTCCAGGATCTCCTCGACGTCGCGCTCGCCCTGGTCGTAGACGTCCCGGATGATCTGCGAGGACTGCTCGACCAGACGACGCAGCAACGCCTTGTCGCGGACGATGCGCGCGTGGTACTCGAGGTTGGCGGCGGTGGGCACCGCGTCGACGAGCGAGCCCAGGTAGTCGAAGCCACCGGCCGAGTCGAGCTCTCCCGTCTTCTTGAGCTCCTCGGCCACCGTGATCACGTCGATCACGTCGCCTCGCTCGAAGAGCCGCACCATCGCCCGGTAGAGGCGACGGTTCGCCTCGCGGTAGAACATCCCGTCCTCGAGATGCTCGATTGCGCGGGTGACCGCCTCGCGGTCGATCAGCATGCCGCCGAGGACGGCCGTCTCCGCCTCCATCGAGAAGGGCGGCGTGCGGTCGAAGACGCGGTCGGCGAAGGTGGGGGAGGCTTCCATGGATGCCAATCTAGCGAGTGGGCGGGACGGGCGCGTGCAGTGGAGACAACACTTCGGTGGGTGCGCTGCCTATGCGCTATCGAGCAGGGAGCGCAGGAGCTGGAGGTCGTCCCAAAACGCCCGTGTCCACTTCGAGTTCCGGAGGAGCGCGGCCGGATGGTACGTGACGA
>JASFUR010000185.1:0-6699 GCA_050050215.1 Gemmatimonadota bacterium | reverse complement strand
CGTACACGCTCTACCGGCCGGGGCGGAACTTCTTCATCAGAATGAGCCGCTCCTTCTAGCGGCTCCCGGCGTCGACGGACGCTGTGGTCGGGCCCCGGGGGCGAGAGCCTCCGGGGCCTCGGCTATTCGCGATTCCCGCGGCCGCGAGCACCTCTTCAACCTCCGGCCATCTTCCGCGCGCAACGACGCGACCGTTCACGACCACGGCCTGTACGGGGATCCCGGCGAGGGTTCGGAGCGCATCCAGTGGGCCCACCCGGAAGCGCCAGAAGTCTCGGAGGAGCAGGAAGAAGAGGCTCACGTTGCGCGGATCGACGACCTCGATCTCGGCGGAGTCGCCGAGCTTCTCACGCAGGGCGAGGTAGAGCGGGCCCATGCGCTCCATGACGGATCGGCGCTCGGCCGCTACGGGCTGGCTGTCGCCGCAGCTCAGGAAGTCGCCCTCGAGCCGGCCGCAGCAGCCGCTACCCGAAGTCTGCCCTTCCCACTCCCGAATCAGGAGGATGCTCGCTCTCGGTTCCATCACTCCCCCAACCACGCTCGGAGCTTTCGCGTTCCCGAAGTGCCTACGCCCGCAGAATGGTGACGCGGGTCGGCCCGGGAAAGTCGTACCGCTTCCAGCCGCCCTCGACGGAGTGGTCCTTGGCGTGCTCGACGACGAGGACGTCCGCGAACGGGACTTCCCTCCAGCGCTCGATCACACGGTCGAGCTTGCGCGAGCCGTACGGGGGATCCGCGAAGCAGACCGCGTACGTCCCGGCCTGGACATCCTCCATCCACGGGATGGCGTCTCTCTTGAAGATGCGGCAGCGGTTCTTCTCCCTCAGCGCGGCCACGTTCGCTTTGAGGGAGTGCAGGGCGGCCGCTCCATTCTCCACGAAGTCGACGGAGCGAGCACCGCGTGAGAGGGCCTCCAGCCCCAGCGCGCCGGAGCCGGCGAAGAGGTCCAGGACGGCCCCCCCATCGAAGTGCTTCTCCACCAAGGATACGCACCGGTCGCGCACGTCCTCGGGAGTCGGACGGACTCTCCCACCGGGCGACGTCAGGTGACGGCCGGCGTGCTTTCCCTTCAGGATGCGCATGGTCTTGGTCCGGGAGGCGGGGGGTGCGCACGATAATCCGTGCCGGGAAATCCAGCTGGAACGGAAGCCATGCGGGCCGCCACTGTGTCCGTCAAATGGCAGCATGTCAACGCTTTACGGCTGCAGAGCTCCGGCCTGGCACGCATCTCGCAGCCGCTCTGCGGGTCGTGCGCGGGGCCGCCCGCGCACGAGTGACGCTGCTCAGAGCAAAGCCGTCGAAAGCCGGTGACGCAGAGCCTCGGGGCTGTCGTGATCGACCCGATCACCACGTCGGCCGGGCCGCCAGCGATTTCTGAATTCGATTCAGGCGGGACTGGCGGCCCGGTCCCGCAACGGAGAACGAACCATGAGATTCGGACTTCGCGGGGGTCGCTTCCATCTGCTGGCGGCGGCTCTTCTGGCGGGGGTATTCGCGGCCTGCGACGGATCCTCGACGATCGTGCAGCTCCATGGTGTCGCGGCGGACCTCTCGATTGCGGTCGCCGACGGGGGCTCCGACATGTCGTCGGCCGGCCCGGTCGAGACCCTCGAGCTGCCCGTCGGTGAGACGGTCTCCCTGGCGGTGCTCGCCACGAACGCAGTCGGGCTCCCGATCGGCTCGGCCTCGGTGACATGGACCTCCTCCGATCCCGCCGTGGCTACGGTGGACGGGGCGGGGACCGTCACGGGCGTCGCGCCGGGCACCACCGAGGTGGAGGCCTCCGCGGACGAGGTCACGACGAGCGTGACGGTCACGGTGTCGGAGGAGGCGCCGCCGGCCTAGAGCGCGCCCAAACTGTGCCGGACGCGGGCCGGACTCCCGGTTCGGCCCGCCGAGACGCCCGTTCGTCCAATTTTTGCTTGCGTCGCCCACCCGACTGCATGGATGTTGGCTCCGTCCCTCACCGGAGGAGCCATGAGAACCGTACCCAGAGCCTTGCTGTTGGGCGTCGCGCTCGCCGCGGTGAGCGCGTCCGCGGCGCACGCGCAGGGCGAGCTGACCATCGAGCCCGTGAAGGACGGGCTGTACGCGATCTTCGGAAGCGGCGGCAACGTCGGGGTGAGGGTGACGTCCGAGGGCGTGATCCTCGTCGACGACAAGTATCCGCAGAACTTCGAGGAAATTCAGCGCCTCGTCGGCCGCGTGAGCGACCTGCCGGTCCGCTACGTCATCAACACGCACAACCACGGTGACCACACGGGCGGAAACGCGAGCTTCCTCCCCATCGCCGAGGTCATCGCGCACCGGAATGCCCGGGACAACATGGTTCGGGGTGACCAGCCGGGGCTTCCCAGGCTGGTGTTCACGGACCAGACGGCCGTCTTCCTGGGGGGCGTCGAGGTCCGTGCGTACTACATGGGAACCGGCCACACCGACGGTGACGCGGTCGTCTACTACCCGGATCTGCGGACCGTACAAGGCGGCGACCTCCTTCACGGAACGGCGCCGTTCATCGACTATTCCAACGGTGGAAGCAGTCGCGGTTGGGTCGGCACCCTGAACCACGTCCTCGAGCTCGACTTCGACACGGCGATCCCCGGCCACGGAGCCGTGATGACGCGCGCGGACGTGATCGCGTTCCGCAATCAGATGGAGTCGCTGCGTGCGCGCATGGCCTCGCTGATCCGTGGGGGGCTGCGGGCGGCGGACGCCGCCGATCGCATCGTGACCCCGGAGCTGAGCTGGACCATGGCGGAGGGCGGGCTCTTCATGACACGCAGCGTTCCAGGCTTCTACGACGAAATCGCCGCTGAGGTGCGGTAACCCACGATGGCAACCCCGACCCTGGTCGTCTCCGATCCGCCCCACGGCGACGTGGACCTCGACAGAGCGGCAGAGCTCCTGAGCCTCGATATCTTCGTCACGCGCCTGAAGATCAACTTCCGCGCGCCGGAGATCCTCGGCTCCTCCGATGCCGGCGAGGTCTCCTACTTCGCCACCCAGCTGAAGGAGGCCGGCCTGTCGGTCTCCATCGTGAACGGAGCGATGCTGCTTGCCCCACCGTGGCCGGAGCCGGCCTCCTCGTTCGTCTTCGACGACTCCGCCCTGAGGGTCACGGCCGGAGGGAGGACGGTTCGGGTGCCGTACGATGCGGAGGTCGTCGCCGTCTGCTGTCAGCCGCCGGCCGACTTCTCGATGAAGCCCCCCGTCGACCCCCAGGGGGCCATCAAGAGCGGGCACGGCCCGACCATCGCCGAGGCGATCCAGTGGATGTCGATCTTGGACCTCTACTTCCTTCACGACGACGAGCTGAAGCGTGTCTCCATCGTTCCGGAGCTCTCGGCCGTGGACGCATCGACCGTCGTTCACGACGTGGAGCAGCGCTTCCAGAACCTCCACCTCGACTCTCGTTTGGTCGGCGTACGCCCGCGGCAGCGCTTCGTCATGGGCGAGGCCGGGTTCGACCCCGATCAGCGCAAACGGTACTCGTTCGGCACGTTGTTGCTCTGCCACGTGCTCGAGTCGATCACGCCCGAGCTCCGGGACATCACGCAATACGAGTTCGGCTCTCGGATCGCGTTCGCCCTGAGTCCGCTCGGGAAGGCTCTCTGACGAGACGGGCCCGGCCGCCCCGGCGAGCGGGCCCCGTATCTCGGCTTGCCCGTTCGTGATCCTGTTCCTGACGGCCTTCGCGACCGATCTTTGACGTATCCCCCCCTCGGGCGCCGTCGACATGCCTTCTTGACCGTTCCGTGACCGTGGACGAGCGCGCACCTACACTGCTGGTGATCGAAGACGCCCAGGATCAGGCGATCCTGGCGGGCGTCGCCGCTCGTCGTGCCCTCCCGGGGCTCGAGGTGCACATCGCGGAGGATGGGCAGAAGGGCATCGATTTCCTGTCGGGCATCGCGGGGCACAGCGACCCGCCCCGGAACCCGACGCCCGACCTGATCATCCTCGACCTCGTCATGCCCGTCGTCGACGGCTTCGGAGTGCTGGAATGGTTGAAGGAGCACGGCGGGGCACCGTGCCCGGTCGTCGTGCTGACGAGCACCCTGACACCCGAGAACAACGAGAAGGCGCGCGCGCTCGGCGTCACGGAGGCACACGCCAAGCCCGCCAATCTGGACGACCTCGGAAGCGCGGTCTTCCGGATCGTGACCCGCTGGATCCAGCCGGGGGACATGATCGCGGCGCACATGCGCGACTTGGGCTGAGGCGGAGAGACGCCGCTTCCATTCGCCGTCGGGGCTGGCCTCCTCGTCTTCCGGGCGGTAGCGTTCGATTCGCCGTGGTTCTTGGGCAGTCGACGAGGGGACGAGGATGAGGGTCAGCACTCCGAGGGCGATCGCCTTCGTGTCGATCTTCCTGACGATGCAGGCGTGCGCCGGTTCGACGGCCACGACCTCCCCCGGACCTTCGGCCCGGCCCGACTCCGCCGATCTCACCGAGCTCGAGGCCCTGTACAGGGCGCGGGCCGATAGCGCGCGCATGCGCTACACGCAGGCGGATGCGGACTTCATGCGCGGTATGATCGTGCACCATACCCAGGCGCTCATCATGTCCAGGCTCGCGCCCACCCACGCGGGCAGCGATGCGCTGCGAACCCTGGCCGCGCGTACCATCAACGCTCAGAACGACGAGATCTCGACGATGGTCGGCTGGCTCGAGGATCGCGACGAATCCGTCCCCGAGATCGAGATCTCAGGCACGCACATGATGGTCGAAGGCGCCGGACGAATGGAGTCGATGCCCGGGATTCTCACCGACGGGCAGATGCAGGAGCTCGCGGCGGCACGGGGGGAGGAGTTCGACCGGCTCTTCCTCACGTACATGATCGAGCACCACTCCGGAGCCGTCACCATGGTGCACGACCTCTTCAACACCGACGGCGCCGCGCTCGACGACGCCGTCTTCAAGATCGCGTCGGACATCCAGGTGGATCAGACCACCGAGATCCATCGTATGGAATCGATGCTCGAGGCCATGCAGCAGGCCGGCCCCCGGTCGTGAGCGCCTCTCCGAACTCTTACCCCAACCCCGCCCAGGACGTGAAGATGACTGCCCTGTTCCCCACACCCCGCCCGGTGGCCCTGCCGGCCCGCCGACTCGTTCTGCCGCTGGTCGCGGCCGTGATCGCTCTTTCGGCGTGCGCGTCCGGCTCCGCGGGTCCCGTGACCATCGGCGAGCTCGCGGCCAACTCGGCCCCCTCGCCCGACCCGCGCGTCGGGCTCGCACCGGGCCTGTTCGACGCCGAGGAGGCGTTCTGGAACATGAGGCAGGTCTCCCAGACGCCGCCGCCGCGCGAGTTCGTCGGGGCGACCAACTCGGATCTGGCGTTCAAGGGCGACTACGCCATCCAGGGCAACTACAACGGCATCCTCGTGTGGGACATCTCGGACCCCGCGCAGCCGTCGCTCGAGACGAGCTACGTGTGTCCGGCGTCGCAGAGCGACGTGTCCGTGTACGGAGACCTGCTGTTCGTGTCGGGTGAGGGCCTGGGCGGGCGCCTCGACTGCGGCACGCAGGGTGTGGAGGAGAGCGTGAGCTCCGAGCGGCTCCGCGGCATCCGCATCTTCGACATCAGCGACATCCGCAACCCGCGCTACATCTACAACGTGCAGACGTGCCGCGGGTCGCATACGCACACGCTGCTCAAGGACCCGGACGACGATCGGAACGTCTACGTCTACGTGTCCGGCTCGTCGGTCGTGCGTCCGGCCGAGGAGCTTCCCGGCTGCTCCGCCGCGCCGCTGGACGAGGATCCGAACTCGGCGCTGTTCCGCATCGAGGTCATCCGGGTGCCGCTCGCCAACCCCGAGCAGGCCGAGATCGTCAGCTCGCCCCGCATCTTCACGGGTCTGGTGGCGCCGCCGCAGCACGGGCTCGCGCCCGCCGAGCTCGCCGCGGTCGACAGCGCCCGGGCGGCCGGTGCCTTCATTCTCGAGATGCCGGACAACCCGCGACCCCTCAGCCAGCGCGAGGTCAACTCGCTGCTCGGACAGATCGTCGAGGCACGCGGAGGCACGGGTGCGCCCACGGCCCAGGATAGTACCGCGCTGCGCAACTTCCTCGTCCAGCTCGTCGAGCAGCGGACCGCCGCGGCTCAGGGACCTCAGCCGGGCCCGACGCAGTGCCACGACATCACCGTCTATCCCGCCATCGGGCTCGCCGGTGGTGCGTGTGGAGGGTATGGGCTGCTGCTCGACATCAGCGACCCGGTCAACCCGGTGCGTCTCGACGCGGCGAGCGACGCGAACTTCTCGTACTGGCACTCGGCGACGTTCAGCAACGACGGTACCAAGGTGCTCTTCAGCGACGAGTGGGGCGGCGGGGGCCAGCCCAAATGCCGCGCGAGCGATCCGCCCGAGTGGGGCGCCGACGCGATCTTCACGGTCGAGAACCGGCGGCTGCGCTTCCACAGCTACTACAAGATGCTCGCGCCGCAGACCTCCCAGGAGAACTGCGTCGCGCACAACGGGTCACTGATCCCGATCCCGGGCCGCGACGTGATGGTGCAGGCCTGGTACCAGGGCGGTATCTCGGTCTTCGACTGGACCGATCCCGGAAATCCCGTGGAGATCGCGTTCCAGGACCGGGGCCCGCTCGGCGAGCGAGGCCTGGGCGGTAGCTGGTCCGTCTACTGGTACAACGGGGTCATGGTCAGCTCCGAGATCGCGCGAGGGCTCGACGTCT
>JASFUR010000184.1:0-6714 GCA_050050215.1 Gemmatimonadota bacterium | reverse complement strand
GCGACCTGCGCGAGCGTCATGCTGCGGCTCCCATTCGTTACGCGCTCACCCGACAAGCGATAGTCGCCGGGGCTGCCGCCCAGAACTCGCGCCGCGATCTCCTGGGCCTTGGCGACCGCGTCGGACGCCGCGGCGTGAGCCGCACGGGTCATCGCGTGCGTGGTCTGGCTTCCCCCGGACACGCACGTCCAGGGAAGATTCTGGGAGGTGTCGCCCCAGGTCAGCACGACCTTCTCCCAGGGCACCCCCATCATCTCGGCGGCGACTCTGTGCACGTCGGAGAACGATTCGGTGCCGAGGTTCCCGACGCCGGACTGGATATACATCCTGCCGTCCGGCTTGATGACGAAGAGGCCGTCGAAGCCGGTGGAGCCCGAAACGAACGTGCTCACGGACACGCCGGCCCCGCGCACCTTGGATCCACGCCGCTGACCGGAGCGTGCCTTCCGCGTCTCCCAGTCGAACAGCTCGACGCCCCGGTCGAGCGCCTCCGTCAGGTAGCAGCTCGTGCAATGGGCGCGGGCCCCGCCGCCGAACGCCGGCCCGAACGGTGCCTTGCCCGAGGGCGCGTTCACGCGGCGCATGTCCACCTGATCGATGCCGAGGCGTCGAGCCGCCTTGGCGACGATCGGGTCCATGATCGTGATGCCCTGCATGCCGCCCGGTTGGCTCTGGGCCCGCCTCGGCGGTGTGTTGGTCAGGACCGTCGTGCCCCGCATGCGCATCGCCTGGGGCTGGTACAGGAGCGAGACGATGGTTCCGGCGAACGACGCATCGCCCTGCGGCTCGTAGGCGCTGTTCTCTCCCACGCAGAACATGTCGAGCGCGAGGAGGCGCCCGTCGCTGGCGAAGCCGGCCTTCACGCGCCCGTGGATCGCCGGCCGGATCCCGCCGATGAACTGCTCTTCCTCTCGCGTGATCCGCATCATGACCGGTGACCCGGTCTTCTGGGCGAGTACCGCGGGAATCGTGCTGATGATCGCGCCCGTGGCGCGGCTGCCGAATCCGCCTCCGGTGTATTCCGTGATGAGGACCACGTCCTCGACGTCGAGGCGCATCCAGCGCGCGATCGACGCGACGGTCTGGACGGCGCTCTGCGTCCCGGTGTGCACGAAGAGCTTTCCGTTGCGCCAGTACGCGAGCGTCGAGCGCGGCTCCAGGACGTGGTGCTGGTTGTTCGCGGTCGAGAAGGTCTCGTCGAGCACGAGCGCCGCCTCCGCGAAGCGAGCGTCGAGTTCGCCGTACTCCCACTCCTCCTGGGACTCGCCCTCGGGTAGTCGCCCCTCGTCGACCTCTCCGAAGTCGGCCGAGGCCCACTTGATCTCCTGCACGTCCAGCGGAGCCGAAGGATCGTCCGCGGGTCGTCCCCAGCAGTTGCCGTCGAGGCGCGGGTTGGGACCGTCCGGGCGCAGCGTCTCGAGTGGGTCCACCACGAAGGGCAGCACCTCGAAGTCGATGTCGATCGCCTCGATAGCCGCCGCCGCCGTCTCCTCGTCGATCGCGGCGACAGCGAGAACCGGCTCCCCCGCGTAAAGGGGCTCGTCGGTGAGCGCCCGCTCGCCCTTCGGGTTGGCCGGGATCCGCTCGCCGAGATCCGTGACGACGTCTGCCGGCGCCGGAAGGTCGGACGCGCGCAGAACCGCGCGCACGCCGGGCATTGCCTCGGCCGCGCTCGTGTCGATGCTCCTGACGCGGCCGTGCGGCACGGGGCTGAGAAGGAGCTTCGCGTACAGCATGCCATCGACGCGGAAGTCCTCGGCGTACTTGGCCCGGCCCGTGACCTTGGCGACGAGATCGGGGGTCGTGTAGTTCTGGCCTACCAGTCGTTGATCACCCACGGACCACCTCCCTGGACAGCTCCGCGCCCCGCTCGAGCGCGGTGAGGATCTTGTCGTAGTCCTGGCACCGGCAGAGGTTGCCGGAGACCCCGTGAGCCAGCTCTTCCCTCGTGGGGTTCGGGTTCTTCTTCAGGAAGCCCACGGTGGCCATGACGAAGCCGGGCATGCAGTAGGCGCACTGGAAGCCCTGCTCGTCGACGATGCCTTGCTGCACGGGGTGCAGCGTCCCGTCCTCCGCGGCGAGACCCTCGATGGTCGTGATCTCACGTGTCCTCACCGAATGGGTCAGGACGGAGCACGCGTAGTGCGGCACGTCGTCGACGAGCACCGTGCAGGCCCCGCACTCCGCGCGGTCGCAGCCGAGCTTGGTGCCCGTGAGCCCGAGCTTGTAGCGGAGCGTGCTGGCCAGGGTCTCCTGCGGCGCGACGTCGACCCGGCGCGACTGGCCGTTCACCCTCAGGGTGACGAGCCGCTCGATATTGCCCGACCGGGCGGCTCCACCCCCGAGCAAAGGGCTGTTGCGGAAGAGATAGGCAGCGGACGAGACCGCGACACCTCCGGCGATCACCCCTTTGATGAAGGTGCGCCTGGAGACTCCCGTGGGTCCGCTGCGGATCGGATCGGAGTCCTGGTTCGACATGTCGACTCGCCTCGTCGTCGAATCCGCCACGTAGCTTCTGTCGAACCGACAATAACGGCCGGCGCGGGTATTCGCACACCGCGCCGGCCGTTGTCCCTGCTCGTGCCTCTACTTGTCCGTGTCGAGGTGCTCCAGGGCCGCCTTGCGAAGGGTCGTCCAGATGAAGTCGTGGATGTCGAGCAGATCCCGCGCTTCATGGCCGGCCGAGGCGAGGCGCTTGCGCGTCTCCGTCGCCACCCGCTGGTAGTTCCGATACGACCGGGCGGTGGCCCGACGCGAGTACTCGGCGGTCGGGGCGATCGAGCCCGCCTGGCGCAGGAAGGCCGAGCGACGCACGACGACGTGCGTCTGCGGGTCGAAAATGCCCGGGAGGACCGTGGCCAGGCGCCAGCTGGGACGCTCCTCGAAGAGCTCCGCGAGCGTGTCCAGGTACGCCTTGAAGCGCTGCTCGTACGATCCCTCTCCGTGGAGCAGCTGAGAGAGGGACTCCACGAACTTCCGCTTCTCCTCCGAGCCGAGGCCCCGTAGCGCCTTGGCGCGCGAGACCGGCACCAGATCGGTGCGTGCCAGCAGGTCGGCGGTGATGTCGGCGAGCTCCTCGTGCCCGTCCGAAGAGATGGCCTCCTCGCAGCGCGCCTCGGAGAGCGCCTCACGGGCCTCGGCCACGATGGGCGAACGGTGGCGCTTCAACGGGTTGCCGTCCGAGCGCCTGTGATCCTCGATCCAGTCGGGATCCTCGAAGCCGCCGGGGTAGAGCTGCTTGAACAGCGCCACCTGTGCGGAGAACGGGCAGACCGCTTCCACGACCTTCACGTCGGCGTCGGCGCCGGCGTTCACGATGCGGCGGAGATTCTTCCGGATCCTGTCCGCACGATCGCCGAGGTCGTCGCCGGCGGGCTCCAAGAGCTTGTAGTAGCCCTTGCGGATCTTGCGGAGCTTCCCGTCCTCGAACTGGTAGGCGCGGGTCGATTTGCGCTCCCACGCCAGGATCGCGAGGCCCCACTCCGGGCGTTTCGTGTGGCGAACCAGGGGCACATCCGCGCCGACGAGATCGGGCGTAGAGGTCTTCAGTGACGACTCGGTCAAAGGGCACCGTCCTCAGCTGTCGGTCGACTCGGAGGCTGGGCGGGAGCCTCTACGGATCGACCGAAGAAACGAAAGGTGGATCCGTAGAACCTGGGAGTCCTACGGATACGCACCGGCATACAGGCATACAAATATATATGCTGCAATGACTTACGTAAAGTGCGGGGGCCGCGATCAGGGTTTTCGGGTCCCCAAGGCCTCGAATCCGGCTCTGCGGGGTCGGTCGTACGCATCATGTGAGGCAACGCCCCACATACCCGGACTGGACCTCTCCGGCGGCGCGAGGTGAGCGCTCGTCGTTAGAATGTCCGTGACATCGTGATCCTCGACGCGCAGCCCGGGAGGGATCGTCACCGTGGTCCGTCCCCACCGCATCGATCCACACGGAGGAACTTCAATGAGACGTCTCCTGTCCGCTCTGCTCGCCGCAACGCTGCTGGCTCCGGCCTATGCGTCGGCACAGAGCTTCGCAATCGCCGGACATGCCGGGACCATGGGTATCGGCGGGAGCGTGATCGTCGGCGTCATGCCGAATCTCAACGCCCGCGGCAGCTTCGGCCTGATCCCCACCGAGCCGGACTTCACGGTGGACGACGTCGACTTCACCGTCGACTTCCCGAGCTTGGTCAAGGTCACCGCGGACTACTATCCGACCGGGTTCTTCTACCTGTCCGGGGGCGGGCTCTTCGTCCTGAGCAGCGGGGACATCAACGTCGAAGGCCAGTTCAACGGCTCGCAGGAGTTCGGCGGAAACACCTACACGGGCGCCGAGGTCGGGACCTTGACCGGTGTGTTCTCGTTGTCGTCGGCGATGCCGTACCTGGGCATCGGATTCGGTAACCCGATCGGGAAGCGCGTCGGGTTCATGCTGGACCTGGGTGTCGGCTTCGGTAGCGTGCCCACCGTGGAGCTCGGAGCCACGGGCCCCATCGCCAGCGATCCGACGTTCCAGAGCGACCTGAACCAGCGCGAGGCGGAGTTCCAGGACGATATCCCCGAGCTCCTCAAGTACTATCCGATTGCGAGTCTCTCCGTGTCGATCGGCCTCGGAGGATAGGGCGCGTCAGCCTGGCTTCGTTGACAAGGGGCGCTGCTCCGGTCAGGCTAGAAAAGGTGGTCCTGGAAGCGCATAGACAACGAGCACGGCGACGGTCTCGATTCGGGCGACCGTCGCCGTGTTCTCGTTCAGTGCAGGTCGGATCCCTACGGCGCGGAGAGGCCGCCGCCGTCGAGAAGCTCACAGTACAAGCGAGGCAGATAGTGTCCAATGCCAAACAGGGCGACACCGTTCATGTTCACTACACGGGCCGTCTGGATGATGGAACCGTTTTCGATTCCTCGGACGGGAGAGATCCGCTCCAGTTCGTGCTGGGCACGGGCTACGTGATCTCGGGAGTCGAGAAGGCCGTCGAGGGTATGTCCGTCGGCGAGCAGGTCTCTACGAAGATTCCGCCGGAAGAGGCGTACGGCCACCGCTCCGAGGAGCTCGTCCTCAACGTCGCGGTCGATCAATTCCCGAACGGCACGCCACCCAAGGTCGGCCAGCGCTTCCAGATGACGACCGGCGACGGTCAGCAGACCATGGTCACGGTCACGGAGGTCGGCGACGAGCAGGTCGAGATCGACGCGAACCATCCCCTGGCGGGACAGGAGCTGAACTTCGAGCTGGAGTTGGTGAAGATCGCCTGAGCGGCTCACTGGGGTCGCCGCGGGGATGCGTTTCCTCCGGCGGCATGGCCCGGAAAGACGAAGCCCCGCCCGGTCTCGATGACCGGGCGGGGCTTCGATCTATGGCGGCGGATCGCCTCAGGCGGCTGCCTGCAGCTCCTCCTCCTCCTCTTGCCACTTGTCTCGATTCGTGGCGTTCGCTTCGGCGCCGTGCGGGATGCTCGGCTTGATGAAGCGGCCGCCCAGCACCTCGAGCTGTGCCAGCTCGATTCCGGTCAGGTGAGGATGCCTACCGGCCATGTAGTCCATCGTCTCGACGAGCCACTCCTCTCGGTCCTGCATGGTCGCTTCCAGGACGTTACAGCGGATGACGTGGCTGAAGAGCTCATCACGAGCGCGATCCAACGGTGTTGTTTGATGCTTGTTTCCCACGGGTCTCCTTCTGAGGTGGTTGGTCGAGACCGGCGTGTTGAACGTCTGCCCGCTGACGCAGGCGGACACCGGCTCGTAAGTGATTACCCCTGAATATCTTAACGTTCCGATGGCGTGACCGATTCACGTTGCCGATGCCTCGTGAAGCGGATCGCGGGTGAGTCCGTGCTCCTGGATTGCGGCCGTATGTGACCGCTGCGCTTGCCAGTGTTCGACGAGACGGTAAGCGGTGGGGAGGACGAGGAGCGTGAGTATGGTGGCGGTGACCAACCCTCCGATGACGACCGTCGCCAGCGGGCGCTGGAGCTCGGATCCCGGCGAGTGCGAGACCGCCATGGGTATGAAGCCGAGCGTCGCCGCGGCGGCGGTCATGAGCACCGGCCGCAGTCGCGTGACGGCCCCCGTCAGGACCGCCTCCCGGAGGGATTCCCCGCTTCTCCGAAGCTCGTTGATGTAGCTCACCATCACGACGCCGTTCAGGACGGCGATACCGAACACGGCGATGAACCCGATGATCGCCGACGTGCTCATGTTGAGCCCGCGCACCCACAGCGCGAGGACTCCTCCCGCGAGCGCGAACGGGACGTTCGACATGATGAGGCCTCCCTGCAGGAAGCTCCCGAAGGCGAGGTAGAGCAACAGGTAGATCGCGCCGATCGAGAGCGGCACCAGGATCGCGAGCCGCTTGAGCGCGGTTTGCTGGTGGCGGTACTGACCGCCCCACTCGTACCGGTAGCCCTCCGGGAGGGGCGCCTCGGCCGCCAGCGCCGCGGATGCTTCCGCGACGAAGCTTCCCACGTCGCGCCCCCGGATATTGGCGCCGACGACCACGAGCCGGCTCCCGCCCTCATGGGCGAAGGCCTCCGCGGACTCCACCATGTCGATCGACGCCACGGCCGACAGCGGCACTACGGCGCCGTCGTGCACCGCCACAGGGAGCTGGCCGAACCGTGACGGGTCGAGCCGGTTGCTGCCGGGCATCCGCACGACCACTTCGATGCGGCGCGGTCCATCCACGACTTCGGTGACGACGGCCGAGCCGAGGGCGAG
>JASFUR010000183.1:0-6715 GCA_050050215.1 Gemmatimonadota bacterium | reverse complement strand
GCGGCGCGCAGCACGAGGCTGACGACGAAGAGCAACGCGATCCGGAAGAGCATCGCCAGCACCAGCCCCCATCGCACAGCCTTGGAGCGCTCCTGGCTCGGGAGCTTGTTCGCGATGATCGTGATGATGATGAGGTTGTCGGCGCCCAAGGCGATCTGGATGAGGGTGATGCCGAACAGGCTCATCCACGCGCCTGGGTCCAAGAGGAGGTCGGTCATGGGTGGGATGACTCGAGGATCTTCTCGCGGGAGGGCCGTTCGAGGGCGGCTATCCACGTCGGGGAGCCCGACCATGGCGAGAGCGCAAGAAGGGGGCAAGCGGGGCGGACTGAACCGTTGTCCCACCGCCTCCAAGACGGTGCTCGACGAAGACTATCTGGGGACGCCGGTTCCCAAGAATCAGGTCGACGTGCTCATGTCGCTCCCGGGCGACACGCTTCCCACGCAGTGCACGCGCGTCGCGATCCTGCACGCGTCCGGCGACGACGATACCACGGACGAGGGTGACATCCTCGACAAGTACCGCGAAGAGGCAGGGAAGCTGGGCGCGAGCACGGTGTTCGTGCAGACCATGGAGGACGCCGGCACGGCCGAGCGCGTCGTGGACGCCTTCTTCGGCACGGGATCCGACCGCGACTCGGACGCTCTGGCCCTATACTGCCAGACGCCGTAAGTCGCAGTCCGGAGCGCCTTTCCTCCGACGGCAGCCCACGCTGTCCCACGTTGACAGCGAGTCGAGGCCGCCATCATCATCACTTCTTGGTCCAAGCCCTGGAGGGGCCCCGCTTCGTGCAACGATACCGGGTCCACCCTCCGTTCTCCCCGGAATCTCGCCTGATGCGGTTGCTGCAAGAGATCAAGGAACGGCGGCTGATTCCCCTCACGGCCGCGTACCTGGTCACGGGATTCGTCGCCCTCGAGGCGATGGACCAGCTGATCTCCTACGGCTTCCTGCCGGCGCGGGCCTATCCGGTCACGCTGGTCCTGTACCTGTTCGGGATCCCCAGCAGCTTCGTCTTCGCCTGGTTCCACGGAGCTCCGGGCCGCCAGTACGCGGTGCGCGGTGAGGTCATTCTCCAGGCGACCCTCGGGGTCCTGGCCGTGATTTCCGGGATCTACGTCTACCGGACCCAGGCGCCGTCGGCCGCCGCGATGGCGGCGGCGGGCTTGACCCCCACAAGCATCGCGGTTCTTCCGTTCGAGGACCTTAGCGCCAGGGGAGATCTGGAATACGTGGCGGACGGTATCACCGACGCGTTGATCGACCAGTTGGACGATGTCGGTGCCCTGGACGTGATCTCGAAGAACGGTGTCCTGCCGTACCGGGGGACCACGCTGCGCCCCGACAGCATAGCGCGGCTCCTCCAAGTCGGGACGATCATCTCGGGGAGCGTGGATCAGCGCGGGGACGAGCTCCGCATCACGACCCGACTGGTGGAGGGCGTGGGCGGTGCCCCCCTGGACCAGACCACCGTCGAGATTCCCGACGGGGACTTTCTGGCCGCGCGGGACTCGGTGGCCGGAGCGGTCTCGAGGCTCCTGCGGGAGCGGCTCGGCGAGGACGTGCGGGTTCGCGAGCTCAGGGCCGGCACGTCCAGCCAGGACGCCTGGGTGCTCGCACAACGGGCGGAGCGGCTCCGCACCGACGCGGAGGACAACTTCGAGGCCAACGGCGACCTGTCCGTCTCCATCGCCGCGTTCGAAGAGGCCGACTCGCTTCTCGCGCTGGCCGAAGAGGCCGATCCGCAATGGGTCCGTCTGCCCGGCGCGCGGGCCCACGCCGCGTATCGAATGGCCTGGTTCGCGGCGAATCTGAACGACATGCCCACGGTCGCGAGGGAGATCGAGGCCGGGCTGGAGCATGCGCGTCGCGCATTGGCGCTGGACGACGACGACGCCTACGCGCTCGAGCAGCGCGGAACGCTGAAGATCCTGGCGGCACAGACGACCGCGGCCTCGCCGGACGACATGCGACGGCTGATGGAGGAGGCCAGACAGGATCTCGTGGCCGCGATCAACGAAGATCGCTCGCTGGCCTCGGCGCACGCGATGCTCAGCTTCCTCTATGCCGGACTCCTGGACAACGTCGATGCGGTCATCTCGGCGGAGACCGCGCTGGACGAAGACGCATACCTGCGCGGTGCGGATCGAATCTACGACCGGCTCATCTACGCACACTACGACCTCGAGAACTTCAGTCAGTCCCGGCGCTGGTGCGACGAGGGCCGACGCCGGTTCCCGGACAACTTCCGGTTCGTCGAGTGCCAGCTGTGGCTGATGGCCGCACCCGACGGCGTGGCGGACGTGGACTCGGCGTGGGCGCTGCTCGCGGCGCTCGACTCCATGGCCCCGGCGCCGCTCCAGGACTTGAAGCATGAAGTCGGCAGCGTCATGGTCGCGGGCGTGCTCCGCAAAGCGCAGCTCCCCGACAGTGCCGCCAGCGTGCTCGCCCGCGTGAATCACAGCGAGCAGGTCGATCCGCAGAGACTGCTCTACCAGTACGAGTCGGGGATCCTCGCGAGCACGGGTGATCCGGATGGCGCGATGGACGCCCTGCGCCGTTGGGTCGCGGCTTCACCCGGTGCGACGGTCGGCTCCGCGGGTGATCTCCACTGGTGGTGGCGAAGCCTGCTGCAGAGGCCCGACTTCCAGGCGTTCCTCGACCAAGACTGAGGCGTTGCGGGTTCACTTCAGTTGCGCGACCGCCTCTCTGCAGTCGAGCTTTGAAGACTCGATCCCAGATCGATGCCAGTCATGGCACCCCCCCTCCCTGGAGCATCCATGCGGTCCCACCTGCTGCTGTCCGCGTCGGTATTGATCCTCGCGGCGTGTTCGGAGCCCGGCGTCGGCCCGAACACACCCCTCGCCAACGCGCCCACGGTCCAGCTCACGCAGATCGGAGGGGACCCCGCGTCGGCCGACCTCTGCGGCGGTCTCTCGCCTTGCGACGCGTACGATTACCGGGATGACGGCAGCATTGGCGCCGAGGGGATGTGCTTCCTGCCCCCGACGGTCGACAACCACCTGTCCGACCCCGCCTGCTCGGCGCCGAACACACCCGGGCTCAGCGGGATCTTCCAGCTCGCGTGGTGTCAGGTTCTGTACACGGATCCGACGGGAGCCACGCCTCCCACGATCGTTCCGGGCTCCTGCCAGGATCCGGAGGACTGGGTCGATCTCGTCGAGGAGAACGGGCACTACTCGGCGTCGGTCCGCTGGCGGCGGAACGAGGCCGATGACGGCGATATCTTCCGGGTCTACGTGGTGCGTGGAGCCCAGGCGTTCGCCCACCGCGACCTCATCATCGACCCGAACCTGACCACGCCGGCCGACGACTACGTCCACGCGATCGGGTACGGGAACGAGCCGATCAAGCTCGTGATCACCGACGACTTCTCCTGCATCAAGTACGACACGCAGGGAGGAACGCCCGAGAACGCGGCCACCTGTCTGATCTCGGGCGCCGAGAGCGTCAGCTTCGAGACGAGCCAGGTCATCACGACGTTCAACTTCCCGGACGGCAACCCGACGTTCCTCGCGGACTTCGAGGTCAGCGAGTGCCTCTCGCTCGGGTTCGACGTCGATGCCGCGGGCACGATCTCCGGGAACGCGCTCGTCGACACGCCGCTCGCCGACTGCAAGATCTCGCTGAGCAGCGAGGAGCTCGCGATGCTGGACGTTCCGGCTCAGATCCAGGTCACGGTCAAGGATCCGAGGTGGTCGGACGTGGAGGCGGACGACGCACCGTTCCAGCACGCGCGCCTGAACGTGCTGCAGTACGACGAGCTCGGACTTGGCGCGCTGCCGCCGTCGACCGACCCCGGGTGGTTCGGAGCGGCGACGAGCAGCAGCGCCGCGCTCCGCTTGCTCGATTGGGGCCTGGACAAGCTGGCGAGCCTCGTGCTCCCCCGGGAGCTCTACGCGTTCCGCGGGGCAGGGTGGGACTTCACCCGCATGAGCGACTTCCAGGTATCCGTCCAGGGAATCATGGACGCCAGCGAGTTCGGCGCCCCGTGCTCCACGGGTGAGCCGTACTGCGTCGACCTCGGAACGTACTCGGGAGACAGCCCGGTGGTGCCGGTCAGCGTGCGTGTGAGCGCGCCGACCGCGCTCGGGCCGGCCGTCTACCCGGACGATCACTTCCCGGTGCCGGACACCCGGCTGCACTTCTTCCCGGAGGATGGCGATGCGATCGCGTGCCCGACGGGCTCCGCGCAGGACCCGATCACCGGCCGCGGCTGTGTGGAGCCGGGGGAGATGAACGACCTGAGCACGGATCCCCCGTCCACGTGGGGCCACGTGGTCGTCATCACCGGACCGGATGGTATCGGATCGGTGGACTGGACGTTGGGTGGTGGGAACAGCACGCTCCACGTCGTCGCCTGCGGTGTCGCCCGCCCGGGCGACACCGAGGCGGATCCGCCGTCGGAGCCGGGCTCGGATCACGTGTGGGGCACACTCTCGCAGAGCGGCTGCGTAGACCGCTCGGCGAGCATCACAAGCGGAACAGGCTACGACAACGGCCCGGCCGACGGGTTCACGCCGTTCGAGCCGGTCGACATCGAGAACGAGGTGGCCGTCTACGGGCTGCCGATCGAGGTGCGCGCCGAGACGTGCCCGACGATCAACGTCGACGGCGTGAAGAGCGATGCGTTCGGCGTGGCCGAGTGGGAGGCCTGCGCCGAGAAGACGATCTTCACGGCGCCCCAGAAGGGCCCCAAGGTCGAGGACAACGCGACACTCTATACCTACAGCGACGGCGAGGCGCTCTACGTCGGCGTCGAGGTCCAGTCCAACGACCTGGGGAACAAGATCTTCCTGAGCATGGTCGAGTCGTTCACGACCTCGGGCGAGGGGATCGAGGCCGCCGGGGACGAGCTTCTGGTCCTCGACTTCGGTGGCGAGACGACCCCAGTGGATTGGCACCTCACGCAGCAGTGCGTGGACAACAGCTCCTCCAGCCTCTGCGGGGATCCCGACGCAGCGGCGGACGGCGCGTTCGCGGCGGATGCGGCCGCTCTGGAGGGCGGCGCCGGCAGCGGCACCGTCTTCTACGAATTCGTGCGACCGCTCCGCTCGCCCAACGCGGCCGACGGCCCCGGCAAGGAGGACCTCGGCGTCACGGGCGGCAGCATGGGGCTCAAGGTGACCGTCACGCAGGGCCAGGGCGGCGGAAAGGGAGGCTTCGTCTACCCGGATCCGCAGACCAGCGCGGCCGAGTATCACGTCTTCACGATCGAGTAGGTACACGATCGCCCAGTCGGGACGCCCCGCCGGCGCGCGCCTCCATGGCCGCTGCCGGCGGGGTGTTCGCATTGGAGGAGCCGAGTGACACGTGTCGCAGCGATCCAGATGACGTCGACCACCGACGTCGAGGCGAATCTGGTCGACGCTCGGCGGCTGATCGCCGAGGCCGCCGAGGCGGGCGCCGCGCTCTGCGTGCTTCCGGAGAACTTCGCGCTGATGGCCGGAAGCCGGACCCAGCTGCTGGCGGCCGGTGAGGCCTACGGGGCCGGGCCGATCCAGGACGCCATGGGTGAAGCCGCCAAGGCACACGGCATCTGGGTGGTAGCGGGCTCGGTCCCCATCGCGACTCGGGACGGAGACCGCGTCCGCGCCGCATGCATCGTATACGACGCGGGCGGTGTGGCGGTCGCCCGCTACGACAAGATCCACCTTTTCGACGTGGTGCTGGAGGGCGGGGAGAGCCACTCGGAGTCACGCACCATCGAGCCGGGCGACGAGGCCGTGGTGGTCGAGACGCCGGCCGGGCGGCTCGGCCTCAGCATCTGCTACGACCTGCGGTTCCCGGAGCTCTACCGCCGTCTGCTCGACGAAGGCGCCCAGCTCGTCGCGATCCCGTCGGCGTTCACGGCCTTCACGGGCCGGGCGCATTGGGAGCCGCTCGTGCGCGCCCGCGCCATCGAGAACCTCGTGTTCGTGATTGCGGCCGCCCAAGTGGGGCAGCATGCGAAGGGCCGCGAGACTTACGGGCACAGCATGGTGGTGGACCCCTGGGGCTCGGTCCTGGCGGAGCGGGCCGAGGGAGCCGGTCTAGTGGTCGCCGATATCGACCCGGACCGCATCGGTGCGTTGCGCGTGCAGCTACCGAGCACCGAACATCGCAGGATGTGACTCGACCACTGGGCGACTCCCTCGGGCAGGGCCTTCAGGGTGCCCGCGCCGCACCCTCCGTGCCTGGCTTCACCCCCGCCAGCAGCGCCATCTCTCGCCACTTCCAGTAGCAGTCGGCGTGCCGGAAGCCGATCTCGGCAAGCCAGTCGACCTGCATCTCGGCCGGGATGCACTGGTTCGACGGGTCTTCCTCCACCTCGCGGCTCGCACCCAGGGCGCGGTAGAACGCCGAGGAGAGCTCGGGCGTGGGCGAGGACACGTGCTCGAGGTTGCAGAAGACGCCTCCGGGCTCGAGCGCGTCGAAGACCTCGGCGTAGAGTGCCCGCTTCCGGTCGTCGTCCAGGTGGTGGATCGCGAAGCTCGAGACGACTGCGTCGAAGGAGCCCAGGTCGGGCAGGGGACGCGAGAGGTCGTGTGCGACCACGCGGACCGACTCGTTTCCCTGGAAGCGGGAGCGCGCGGCGTCGAGCATCGTGGGCGAGAAATCGAGCGCTACTCCCTCGGCTCCGGGATGCGCGGTGAGAGCCAGCGCCAGGAGTCGTCCGTCGCCGGTTCCCAGGTCGAGGAAGCGCGAGACGCGC
>JASFUR010000182.1:0-6733 GCA_050050215.1 Gemmatimonadota bacterium | reverse complement strand
CCTGCACCGTCACCCCGTCCGGCCCATCTCGCTCGAGGAGCTCGAGCGCGGCAGTCACGATCCGCTCGAGAGTTCGCTTCGAGCGGGGCTGTTTGGGGGGGTTGAGGGAGGGGTGGGGGGAGGGGGACATGTAGATAGAATAGAATTCTGGTTCGGTTATGCAAGCATTGTCCCCTAGGGGGTTCTGGCCGATGTGGATGGCACCGTTGCGAAGCCGGGCCACCATGGAGGATGGTTCGGCCATGACGGTGTCTTGACGCTGCCTTGGTAGGGTAGCGTGCATCTCAGTCACCCGAACGAGGGAGATCCCAATGCACGAACCCACGGAGCTGGCGTTGCTCACCTTTCCCTATCGGACGCTACATAGGATCCAGTGGAACTCGGATCCGCTGAGGGCTGCGGGCAAGTCCCCGGGCGCAGCGGCAGTGTGGTGCATGACTGAGGGCGATCCAAGACGCGCAGCGACATCGCTTGCTGTGAGGCCCGGAGGGCTTTCGCTCCTCGTGATTCTCCCCCCGCACTCCACGGCGGAAGGGCCTCGGGTCAGTAGCAGGGCCGAGTTACCGATGATCCTCGAACAACTCCGGCCCCAGGCAATCCTTCCGCACCACATCAGTCCGGCTCTGGAAGACCTGTGTCAGGTCCTACGCCGGCCCCCGTCGGACCTTGCCGGGGACCTGGCAGACTATGTTCGCTGGCGGGGCCTCAGAATTGATAGAGACACAATCCGAATGATCTTGCGGATATTGGATCTATCCGCCGACCTTCGGTCCATATCGGCGGTTGCTCGCTCTATGTATACCTCCCGACGAGCCCTCGGTAGGCGGTTCGCCAGCCAAGGCCTGCCGGTGCCCTCTCACTGGCTTCAGATCGGCCGCCTCATGAGGGTTGCGGTTCGGCTGCAGAACAGTGATGCGACGATTGGAGCCGTCGCCCGCGAACACGGCTATCCTGATGGATTCTCGTTGAGCAACCAGATGGAGCGCCTCACTGGTTATCGCCCAAGCTTCGTGAGAAGACGGCTGGGATGGGAGTGGCTGCTTGAGTCATGGCTGCGGCATGAGGCTGGCGCTGGTCGGTTCTCGGCGTTGGTTCCGGTACGCCCCCAAGATTTCCCCGGCTCGTCTGGCCCATACTCACGGCGGGGCCACCACACCACTCCGAGCGGTCCGTCTTCGGCTTCACGTTCAACGTGAGTTGCGCCCGCGCCACCGGCGTGCGGACATTAGGTTGCCCACGAGTTTCAGCGGAAAGTCCAAGACAGGCTCGAATGAGTCCCAGAGCCCCACGATGACCAAGGAATCAGGCCTCTTGGAGGTCCGGTTATTCGGCGAGCCGGCCGTCCTAGGACCAAGCGGCCCGGTGGCCCTTTCGCCCCAGCAGCTAGGACTCGTCATTCTCGCGTATGGCCATGGACCAGGAGGCTTGAAGCGCCCGCGTATAGTCCGACTCCTTTGGGGGAGCGCTACCGACGACAAAGGTCGCCATCGGGTGCGACAACTACTGCACGATCTGCGCAGGCGTGTCGGAGGACCAATTCTTGAAGCGTCGGGCGACTTTCTTCGTCCAGCACCTAGCGTCGAGTCGGACCTAGCCTCTCTTGAGGATGCTATCCGACGGGGGAGCTTGCTGGACGCCGCCTCGCTAGCTGTGACGGGCTTCGCCAAGAGCGACCTCGGCCTCGGCAAGAACTTCGAGGACTGGTGCTCAGGACGAGAGCTTGGGCTCATTCGTGAAGTGACGACGAAAGCACGCACTAGATGGACCGTTACCACAGCGCAAGGGAACTGGAGTGGTGCCCGCGACGCTGCGGAGGCGATGTATCTGTTGCACCCGAACGATCCCGAGACCGTTGGCCGCGCAATCCAGGCCCGTGGACGCCTTGGGGACGTTGTCGCGGCACGAGCGGCTCATGCATCCTATCTGGCGTCCCTCCCGGAAGGAACACAGGCAGCCTGTGAGGTTCGGGGTGCGCTCGATGAGTTGACGTCCCTTGAGCGCGCTCAACTGTGCTACCAGCCGGACCAGTCTCAAGTCCCATTCGTTGGGCGAGCAACTGCACTCGCCTCAGCTTGGAGCTTCATGTCCTCGGTCCAAGCCGGTGAGTTCTCGATGCTGGCTATGTCCGGAGAGTCGGGGATTGGCAAGACGCGGATTCTGGATGAAATCCATCGTGAGGGGGTTGTCCGGGGATTCCGATGTCTTCGAGCGCAACTGGTGGAACTGGAGCAAGCGATCCCTCTCAATCCCTTGATTGATGCGCTCTGTCAAGTCGATGATCTGGACGGAGTTCTGCAACGGGTGGGCCGCCCTTGGAGTTCTGTCATTTCGAGTCTTCTGCCGCCAGGACAACTCCCACAGAAACCAACAAGCCGACCTCCGCCCATTCAGGCAACTTCGCTGTCTCGACGACTCCTTGATTCCTTTGCATTGGTCTTTGAACAGCTAGCAAACGACAAGCCCACATTGATTCTACTCGATGACTTCCACTGGGCTGACAAGACAACCGTAACCACGCTTCAGTTCCTGCAAAGACGCTGGACGAAAGGTCCGTTAGGGATCGTCGCGACCTATCGTCCGGAGCTCCTGCCGACCAGAGGACCGATCACGGCCTACCTTCAGAGAGGCGAAGTATCGCGCCCTCAACACGAGATCGACCTGCGTCCAATGGATGCCGACGATGCGGTGGAATTGGTACGCGCGTTGGGGGGCGAATCAATCAGTCCCCTACAGGCACGCCGACTGTGCTCTATCGCGGGACATCATCCACTGTACCTGACCGAACTCACGCGTGATTTCTTGATGGGGAGTCTTACGCTCCCCGCGCGACCATCCGACGAAATCAGAATCCCGACGTCACTGGCCCAGATGCTTGATGCGAGGCTGGAGGCCATGGATGAACCCGCGATGTGTGTGGCCGGAGTCTTAGCCGTAGCGGCCAAATCGTTGCGTGTTGGCGCTATTCGCGAGCTGACAGGCCTATCGCCGGACGATACGGCCAACGCGATCGACGCACTTACTGCAGCGCGTTTCGTAAGGGTGGACGGCAATCAGGTGAAGATCGTGCACGATCTGTTCCGCAGCGCCGTGTACCGACACATGAGCGTTCCACGCCGTGCCGTGCACCACCGAGCTATCGCGGCCCACCTACTACTCGAAGCGCCGGACGATGCCGCTGGCGAGCTCTCCATTCACTTCGCCAGGGCAGGCAATGGCGTGGAGGCTGCGCGCTATGGATGGCAGGCCGCCGTTCGGGCGCTTGAGGCCGGTGCACTTGCTGAGGCGATCCGGTTCCTAAGAGTCGTTACGAACAACGAACGAGATCCGGTGAAGGCGGCAGCCGCAGCGACCGAACTTGCGAGGGCTCTTCATGTTTCTCGGGATATCACACGTGCGAACCCCGAGCTACGGGACGCAGCGGTGCGCCTTAGGACGACTGGACAACCTGCCCAAGCACGTAGGCTTGAGATTCTCCGCGTGGACGGGTTGGCGGAGGTTAGGGCAGCGCCCGTGCAGGCTCTGCTGGAGCAGCTTAGGCCAATCAAGATGGAAGCCTACCAAGCAGGTGACTGGGAGGGTGTCGCCCTCGCCCTCGATGTCGAACTGCAGTTCCTTCACCGGGCGGGTGACCTTGGCGCGATACAAGGGCTTTTTGATGAACTGCGGAACGTGGCTCAGAAGGAGCCGCTTGAAGCCAGAGTTCTCTCACGGACGGGCCTCGCACTCGGGGTGTTCTTTGACGACCCAGTTGAGGCCCTGCATGCTGCCAAGGATGCGGTCGGCCTCGCAAGCGAGTGTCGTGGATACCGCCTCAAGGCCCTGAACCGTCTCTTGGTGGTTCTGCAAGCGCGCGGACTCTTGATGAAGGAGGAGTGGTCTAGCTACGTCGCTGAAGCACGTGCGCTTGCAGACCAGAGTGGGGATCCCCTCGCACGCTTCAAGGTCGAGAGCAACATCGCTGTTGCCCACCTTGACGCTGGGGAGGTGGAGCGCGCAGAAGTGCTTTTCGGGCGTGCGGACCGCGTGGCGGGACGGGGCGAGATGCATATTAACCGGTTCATCCAAGCCAACAACGAAGCCGAGCTGGCCATGGCGAGGCAGGACTACGAAGCGGCGACACGGTCTTTTTCTCGGGCGGCGTCCTTCCTCGGGCTAACCACTCCTAGATACATGCAGGATCTGGTGAATGCCGGCTTGGGCCACTGTGCGCTTGAGTGCGGCAACCTCGCGGAAGCCAGGGAGAGGGAAGCGCTACTCCACCCCCCACCTCAAACGTGGTACTTCGATCCAACTACCATCCTCGCCTTTCAAGCTCGGCTGATGGAGCGCCGGGGGCGCACGGCAGACGCCATCGGGCTCCTCGAGCAGCACGCAGCAGACCTTGAGGATCGACTGACCCTGGCATGGATGAAGGTGATGTTCATCCAAGTTCGTCTCACCGCAAGCCGTTCGGCGAGCCGAGCACGGAGTCTTGCCCGCCTTATGGCCGGGCGCGCTCGCGAGTTGAATCTGGTCCGGCGTGCCGAGCAGTTCGATGCACTTGGATCGAACCTGTAGGGGCAGGCCACCTCAATTCCGTGGATCCCCTATCAATGGTATTGGTTGGCTCCGCTGGTTGACGGTCTGGCAAT
Source organism: Gemmatimonadota bacterium (assembly GCA_050050215.1). Taxonomy (GTDB): domain Bacteria; phylum Gemmatimonadota; class Gemmatimonadetes; order Longimicrobiales; family Gaopeijiaceae; genus UBA2982. The sequence goes on along the minus strand of JASFUR010000182.1, from coordinate 2,102 downwards.
CGGTGCACGGATGGAAGACGGGACCGCAGGAAGCCTCTCCCTACTCTCCTCGACTGCGTTTTCCTCGCGAACATGCCGCATAGCATCAGCATAGTTCTCAAGGATGTGGGATTGCACGAGGGCTCTAACGACTCGATGGTCGAACTGCCGACCGGCATGCTCGTGGAGTTGGTCAACCACCGTCTCAAGCGGCAAGGCCTTCCGATACGGTCGGTCGGACAGCATCGCGTCGACTGCGTCACATGCCACTATGATCTTCGACCCGATCGGGATTTCATCCCCCAACAAACCATCAGGATAACCCCGACCGTCCTCACGCTCGTGATGATGCCGCACGATCTTGACGACGTCCTCCGGAACTGACGCAAGGTCCCGAAGGAGTTGCTCGCCACGGGTGACGTGTGACTCGATAATGGCCCGCTCCTCCGCCGTCAGTGCGTCCGGCTTGCGAAGGATGTCGGTGTAGACTTCCTCGATCTTGCCGATGTCGTGGAGCAGGGCGGCGCTAGTGATCCGCTCCACGGTCACCCGATTGAGCCCCAGCTCCTCGGCGATTTGCTGCGCGAGCTCCGAGACGCGGACGGAGTGGCCGGAGGTGTACGGGTCGCGGATTTCAATCGCCTTCACCAGGGCAGTCAAAAGATCCGAGTTGGCGTCCCGCAACCTGGAAGTGGTCAAGTACGAGTAGCGGATGAACAGCATCGGGAGAAGCACGACCACGATACCCGCAATCCCGAACTGCACGTAGAGAAACGCGATTGCCAAGGCTATGGGGCTAATCAGGATGTCGTTCAGGCTCGCCGTGCTATCAAGCGCTTTCTGCCAAACGCGGCGGAATGGCATACCGTGACTCAGCGCGATGGCCAAGGCCACTGCGGCGTGATTCATCGCCATGAACAACAAGCCGAAGGACACGAAGGGCCACAGCTGGCCCGTAATGTCAGGGTTGTTCGCACCTTCGATGGGCTCCCCGCCCAACAGTACAAAGGCGGCCCCAGCTAGTGTCGTTGCCACGACTGTCTGAGCAACATTGAACGCCGCCCGGTCCAGCGGCTTTCGTCGGACCACGAGCTCCACGAAGGACATCGTGGAAACAGCGAGCACGACTCCCGCCGGGGGTCCGAACAACTGGACGCTAGCGAGGAGCGGCAGAAAGGTGATGGAGGAGTTACCTCCGGCAGAAGTACCGATCCCGATCGCGAGCGTCTCAGAGAGCAAAGCGACTATGACGAGCCCACCCAAGCCCATCAGACTGTCGTCAGGGAGAAGCGCCAAGGACCCCCAGTCTGTGAAGGCTAGGCAGACGCCAGCGGCCAAGCACATGGACAACACGTAGGCCTGGACTCTTCGCTCATTCATGAGAAGGAAGCCCCCTCGGCCTCCCTTACCACGTGATCAGCCCGTTACCTAACAGGCTTAGAACGGCTCCGAAATAATCGAAGAGTGAGCTGAACATAAGCGCGCCTCCTTTATGAGAGATGTCAGCGTCCCGAAATCCGCTATGGGAGCTGCATTGCGCTTCGCTCGCCGCTCAACTTCGCTTCGGCAGACCGAGGGGGTCTTTTGTCCTCCTAATGCATTGGGGGGCATGCATGGACGAGAAATATTCGCCCGTTATGGATAAAAATTGCCGCGGACCCAACGGTCCGTTGCTTGTAGAATTGCCAGAATTGCGGCCCTGTCCGTGTTCTCGTCCGCAAGGTTCGTTCCCGCGAGGCGGGCGTGGTCCCTTCCGGAGATCGCATGGACCGCTACCAGGACGAACCGGCGCTCGAACGCGTCGACGACTCTGATGCCGTCCAGGCTGAGGTGCGGGACCTGCTTTCCGTCGTCCAGCCTGTCGGCGACGGCGCCCTCGACGGCGCGAAGCGTGGCGGTGGCCACGGCCTCGAGCTTGGGGCGCGGTAGGTCGGCCGCGCTCGCCTCTCCGATGTATCGCTCGCCGTGCCACTCGATCTCGACCCGGTGCTTCACGCGGTTGGCGCGCTCGGTCTCCATGCTGTGACCGTAGAAGAGCACGCGGCTGTCGTACGGCTGCGGCTCGGGCACGATGTGGATCGGGATCTCGGGCTCGGGGAGATCCACCTCGGCGTCCTGCGTCT
>JASFUR010000181.1:0-6742 GCA_050050215.1 Gemmatimonadota bacterium | reverse complement strand
TCAGCAGATCATGGGCGAGACGCACGTGATGGAGCGGATCGTCCGCCATGGCCAACCAGAGCGCTCGCGCCTCGTCGCCGTCGGAGTCGCCGGCCGCCACGAGCGCCGGAAGCTCCGCGACGGCCTGCGGGCCGTCCCCCACGGCGTGACGGGCTTCGCTGGCTGCGACCCCGGCCCCGCTAGCCTGGACGCCCCGGGCCCCGCTGGCCGCGACGTCCTGGGCATCGGCGTGGGAGCCGCCGCAGGATGCGAGCCCGGCGGCGCCGATCATCAGGGCGCCGGCACCGTACGCTCGGGCGATCGAGATCTTCTTCATGGTCGGGCTCCGCGATGCTGACGACATCCTCGTCGAGGGTCCTTCTCGGACCCGGGGAAAAGCCCGGGGACGGCCTTGGCCGCCCCCGGGTCTCCATGCCTACTCCACCCGAACGTTCACCAACCGCCTACGCCCGGAGGCGTCTGCGAGCCGGAGCGTTACGGCGCGGCCGGGCTCCTGGCCCTCCAGCGCGTCGTCCAGCTGTCGCTGCGTCTCCACGGGGTGACCCGCGACTTCCAGAAGACGCATGCCGGGGGCGATACCCTTCCGGCCGGTCGGCCCGAGAGGATCGACCGACGTCACCACCAATCCCGTGGTGCCTTCGTCGAGGCCGAACTGCGCCGCGATCCTCGGAGTCAGAGTCGTCACGCTCATGCCGAGACGTGACTCCGCCGGGCTCCGCTCGTTCGACGTCGACGTCGACCTGGCGGCGCTCTCCCGCATCGGCATCTCGCCCAGCCGCACCTCGAGGGTGCGCTCCCGCTTGTCGCGATAGATCCCGACGTCGACCCGGTCTCCGGGGTTCCGCTCTGCGACGAGTTCCTGGAGCTGCCCGGACTGCACGACCGACTGGCCACCCAGGCTCACGATGACGTCACCGGCTTCGAGGCCCGCCTCGTCGGCCGGGCTGTCGTCAGAGACCATCTGCACCAGCGCGCCCTGCACCGAGGGCAGGCCGTAGACCTCCGCGTCCTCCGGCGTGACGGCCGTCATCGACAGGCCGAGCCAGGCGCGGCGGACGTGCCCGTCGTCGATCAGGTCTTCTGCGACGTGCCTCGCCAGATCCGACGGAATCGCGAAGCCGTACCCCTGGAAGTAGCCGCTGGTCGAGAGAATCGCCGAGTTGATGCCGACGACGTGTCCCTGGGTGTCGACGAGCGGACCACCGGAGTTGCCCGGATTGATGACCGCGTCGGTCTGGATGAAGTTCTCGACCGCGTATCCGGCCAAGTCACCCCCCTCGCTCTGATCGAGCGACTGCCGGATGACTCCGAGCGGGCGTCCTTTCGCGCTCACGATGCCACTCGTGACCGTATAGTCGAGCGGAGCGGATCCCTGGACGCCGGGGTTGCCGACGGCCATCACCCAGTCACCGACCCGCAGAGTCTTGGAGTCGCCCCAGCCGAGCGCGGGCAGATGATCCGCGTCGATGCGGATCACGGCTACGTCCGTGGTCGGATCCGTGCCGACCACCTCGGCCTCGTACGAACGTCCGTCGTGCAGCCAGACACGGACGTCCCGCGCGTCCTCGACCACGTGGTTGTTCGTCGCGATGTAGCCGTCGGGGCTGATGATGAAGCCCGACCCGCCGGCCAGCGCCACCGGGGGCTCTCCACCCCTCTGCGGTGCCTGGTTCGGCATGTCGAAGAAGCGACGGAAGGGCTCCGGGATCATGTCGTCCGGCGCCGAGCCCATGCGTGCCTCACCCGACATGTCCTTGGTCGTTTCCACCCTGACCACTGCCGGGGTCACGGCTTCGGCGAGGGCCGCGAAGTCCGGCCCGCCGTTCTGCGCGGGCTGTGCCACCGGGGTCTCGCCTTCTTCCCACTGAGCCTGCACCGGACGCTGTGCCGCGGGCCCGAACAGGAACCCCGCGCCACCCGCGATAGCGGAGGCGATCAGCACGGCTACGGGTGCTCTGAATCTCGAGACGTTCATGCTGCATTCTCCTTTTCGTTCCCGTGCGGCCTGGGAGGACGTCCCTCCTTCAGCCAACTCGGCGCCCCGAGAGTGCAACACCCATGCCGAACCGCGAATTCACCCATCTCTTTTCATAGCATGAGGTTACAGGTGATTCCATTCGGCTCATTTCAGCCGACGTGGCTGATATCGGCCACTACTGACAGCTCCAGGAAGGGAAGACGGAGCGGGTCCGAGGACCGGCCGCCGGCATCGGGGCGACGGCTCGGATGCAGCCGGCCTCCTGCCGACCGACTGTCACCCTGGAGTCGCCATCGGGGACGCGCCGAATTGCCCGTGCGATCGGCAACGGTCAGAATCCGTGGAGAGACGCATCGGCTACGTCCTTCCTAGAGGCTCCCTCCATGTCACCGACCACCCGGCTCCTGACGCGCTCGCTCACCCTCTGCTCGGCGGTCGTGGCCCTCCAGGCGGCCGCGCCCCGCCAGGCCGGCCCTCCCATGCTCGGCTTCACGCCCGAGTCCAGCGCGCGTCAGTTGGCGTTGGAGGAGCAGTTCGACTCGTATCTCGACGCCGGCAATCTCGAGGAGTGGATGCGCTTCATCACCTCGAAGCCGATGTACACGGGATCGCCTCACAACCGTGAGGTCGCCGACTGGATGGTCGAGCGGTTCCGGTCCTGGGGCTTCGACGTTCGGATCGACGAGTACCAAGTCCTCTTCCCCACGCCGCGCATCCGCGAGCTCGAGCTCGTCTCACCTACCCGCTACACGGCGCAGCTGCGTGAGCCGACCTTGGCGGAGGATGCCACGTCCGGCATCGAGCAGGACCGCCTGCCGACCTACAACGCGTACTCGGCGGACGGCGACGTGACCGCCGAGCTGGTCTACGTGAACTACGGTATTCCGTCGGACTACGAGGAGCTGGAAAGGCGAGGCATCGACGTGGAGGGCAAGATCGTGATCGCCCGATACGGTGGCTCCTGGCGCGGCATCAAACCGAAGGTCGCGTACGAGCACGGTGCCATCGGGTGCATCATCTACTCGGATCCCAGGGACGACGGGTACTACCAGGGCGACGTCTACCCGGACGGACCGTACCGGATGGAACAGGGCGTACAGCGCGGCGCCGTCCAGGACATGCCGCTCTATCCCGGCGATCCGCTCACTCCGTTCGTCGGTGCCACGGCCGACGCCGAGCGGTACTCGGTCGAGGAGGCGCCGACCATCATGAAGATTCCGGTGCTCCCCCTGTCCTACGGGGACGCGCTGCCTTTGTTGCAGGCCCTGGAGGGACCGGTCGCGCCGGCCTCCTGGCGCGGGGCGCTCCCCCTCACGTACCACATGGGACCCGGCCCGGCGAGGGTCCACATGCACCTGGAGTTCAACTGGGACCTCGTGCCGGCCTACGACGTCATCGCGGTCATGAGGGGCTCCGAGCTCCCCGACGAATGGGTGGTTCGCGGCAATCATCGCGACGGCTGGGCCATGGGTGCCGCCGACCCCACGTCGGGCATGGTCGCGCTCATGGAGGAGGCGCGCGGCGTGGGAGAGCTGGCCCGAACGGGCTGGCGTCCCAAGCGCACCATGGTCTATGCGGCCTGGGACGCCGAGGAGCCCGGGCTGCTGGGCTCGACCGAGTGGGCAGAGGACCACCGGGACGAGCTTCACGAGAAGGCGGTGTTCTACCTCAACTCGGACGGCAACGGCCGGGGGTTTCTCTCGGCGGGTGGCTCACACTCTCTCGAGAGAGTGTTCAACGAGGTGGCAAGAGAGGTGGAAGATCCGCAGACCGGCGTGTCGGTGTGGGAGCGGAGTCGGGCGCGTCGCGCCGTCCGCGGCGCCCCGGACGCGCAGGGCGACGGCGATCTGCGGATCTCCCCGCTGGGCTCGGGCTCCGACTACACGCCCTTCCTGCAACACCTCGGCATCACCACGATGAACATCGGGTTCGGGGGGGAGAACGGCGGTGGTTCCTACCACTCCCAGTTCGACTCCTTCGACCATTACCGGCGCTTCGGTGACCCGGGCTTCGAGTATGGCGTCGCGCTGGCGCAGGTCGCCGGCCGCCTCATGCTGCGGTTCGCCGACGCGGACGTGCTCCCACTGAGGATGGGCAACTACGTCGAGACCGTGGAACGGTACGCGGGCGAGGTGCAGGAGCTCGCCGACGACATGAGGGAGGAGACCGAGCGCCACAACCGACTCGTCGACATGGACGCCTTCCGCCTTCAGGCCGACCCGACGGAGACGTACGTGCCGCCGGTCGCCGAGGACGAAGTCCCGTTCTTCAATTTCGCGCCCGTGGAGAACGCGCTCGTGAGCTTCGAGGAGGCGGCCACCGATCTCGACCGGATGCTCGTCGACGGCCTCACGAGCGGATCACTGACGGCGGCTCGCCGGTCTGAGATCAACGACATCCTGCAACAGGTCGAACAGGCCCTGACCGACGACGAGGGCCTCCCGGGTCGGCCCTGGTTCCGACACATGATCTATGCGCCGGGCTTCTACACCGGCTACGGCGTGAAGACGCTCCCAGGGATTCGGGAGGCCATCGAGCAGCGGCAGTGGGACCTCGTGGACCCCGAGATGGCGAAAATCGCGGACGCGCTCGACAGAGTGACTGCGCTGCTCCGACAGGCGACAGGAGAGATGGTGTCTTAGCACAGCGCGGGGCGGGCCCTCCGAGGGCCCGCCCCGCGGGGGACGCCGCCGTAAGCCGGGGATCAGTCGGGGACCTTCACGACCAGATGGGAGTCCGGGGTCAGGTCGAACGTCCTGCTCGCCAGATCCTCGCCGTGCTCGACGTGCAAGAACACGTCGATCGACTTACGCCCCTCGGTCAGGTAGGGGGGTAGCGAGAACGTCTTCGAGTCCTGGGCCGGCACCGTCCCGACGCGAGTGTCGAACGCGCCCTTCTCGATGAAGGCCACGACACCGTGGTCGGTAGGGTTGTCCACCGTGAGCGTCGTTCCCTCGACACCCGGATTCGGTATCACTTCGAGTGGGGGCTTCGAAACGAACCCCTCGTTACCCGTCGGCACGTACAGGGTGATGGGCGCCCCCCGGTACACGGTGAAGCCCTCGGGGGTGGTGAGGTCGAGGCCCCCCTCGGGATGCACGGTGAACTTGACCTTCTCACCGTCCCTCAGCTGGATCGGTAGGCGAAGGTCCGTCTGGTCGTGCGGAGGGACGGTCCCGATACGGGAATCGTAGGCGCCGAGCTCGAGGTAGACGATCACCGGAACGTCGCGCGCGTTGTCCACCCTCAGCATCGCCGGCGGCCCCTCCTGGGCGGACGCGGATACCGCGGTGACGGCGAGCGCGCAAACGGCCAGCGCAGCCGCCCCGATCAACCGATTCGTGAACTGCTTCTTGATGCTCATGTCGTCTCCTCCTGCTTGAGTGCGCGGAGTACGAGAGCAACGGCCGTGCCGCCCCGAAAGTCGGCGCACGCGGCCAACCATCGCCGGGTCACAGGGTCCTGGGAGCGGCTGCAATGGAGCGCATCGGTTCCTTTCGACCACCGATCACAGGACCCAGAGAAGGCATCCGGCCGCGAAAGGCGCCCGCGGCGGACGGATCCGGCCTTTGGCACCCCGGTTGCCACACTGTCGTGTCGAGATCAACGAGATCTCAATCGATGACATGAGGAGGAAAAATGAGACGTCGATCGATTCTGGGAGCCTGCGTGACGCTGGCGGCGGCCACTGCCCTGCTCTCGCCCGCAGCAACGACAGCCCAACAGGTGAAGGACCAGACGGAGTCCAGTCCTCGTAGGGACGTGCCCGTGCGCGTAGAGAACCACAACTGGCTCGACATGCACGTCTACGCGCTCCGGGCCGGAGCTCCCGCCCGGACGCTCGGATGGGTCACCGCTCACAGCTCGAAGGTCTTCAACCTCCCGGCTTCGGTCACCGAAGCGGGAACGGACCTGCGGGTGCTCGCCGATCCGATCGGGAGCCGTGACCTCTACGTGTCCGACCCGGTTCTGGCCGATCCCGAGAGCGAGATCGTCGTGACACTCGAGAACGAGCTGGACATCTCGAACACGAGGGTCGTTCCCCATCGTGCCGGCTGAATGACTCCCGCGCGCCGTGAGTGGCGATGGCGGGCTCAGCAGGCGCCCGCCATCTCCTTGGCGCGCTGCACGGTCTCCGCGAGCTGGGCAGTCGTGAACGGCTTGGCGAGATGGACGACCCCGCTGCCTTCCTCCCGGTCGGAGAGGTTGTACCCACTCGAGAGCACGACCCCCGTACCTGGTGAGACTTCCCGGACCGCGTCCACGAGGTCGAGCCCCGTCAGGCCCGGCATCGAATAGTCGGTCACCACCACATCGTAGCGACCCGGCTCTCGCCGGAGCTCCTTCAGCGCCTCGTACGGATCCGTGATCGAGGTGACCGAGTGACCGTAGGCCTCGAGGATGCTCCCGGTCACGCCCGCGACAGCGGCCTCGTCGTCGACCACGAGGATGCGGAGCGGCCGGCGGATCTGCCGCACCTTGGAGCTCTCCGCAGCCTTCGCGGGCGCCGTCGCCGGGAACCGAACTGTCACGGTGGTGCCTTTTCCGGGCTGGGACTCGAACGAGATCCGGCCGTGGTGGCTGGTCACGATCCCGTGCACCACGGAAAGACCGAGGCCCGGCCCCTCTCCCGGCTGCTTCGTGGTGAAGAACGGCTCGAACACCCGTTCCTGGATCGCTGGGTTCACACCCTTCCCGTCGTCCCGCACCTCGAGGACGACCCATCCTTCGGCCGCCGATGTCTCCTCCGGCTCCGTCTCGTGC
>JASFUR010000180.1:0-6821 GCA_050050215.1 Gemmatimonadota bacterium | reverse complement strand
GCCCGTTCGGGTCCACGGCTTGCCCCCCTCGGCCCCTTTCACGAGCTTAGGCCGCCGAGCGAGCCCAGCAGGTCGCCGAGAACGGGAGTGCGCCAAATGACGATCGCCACGTGGGTCACGATGATCCTGGTGGTCGGTTTCGTTTGGGGAGGCTTCTCGCTGGTGCTCGCAACCGCGATCCGCAAGGAATCCCGGAAGACCATCGATGGGTGAATTGTGCCCCGCCGCGACGACCTAGAGACCATACTCATACTCGGGTCGGGGCCGATCATCATCGGCCAGGCCTGCGAGTTCGACTATTCCGGGACCCAGGCGGTCCGAGCCCTCAAGGAAGAGGGCTACCGCGTCGTCCTGGTGAATTCCAATCCCGCCACCATCATGACCGATCCGGACATCGCGGATCGGACGTACATCGAGCCGATCACGGCCGAGTGGGTGGAGAAGGTCATCGAGAAGGAGAAGCCCGACGCGCTTCTCCCGACGATGGGCGGGCAGACGGCCCTCAACGTCGCGATGGACCTGCACCGGGCGGGCATCCTCGAGAAGCACGGCGTCGAGCTGATCGGTGCGAACGAGCGGTCGATCCAGATGGCCGAGGACCGCGAGGACTTCGCCGAGGCGATGGCGCGCATCGGGCTCAAGGTGCCGACCGGCGGCTTCGCCAAGTCGCTCGAAGAGGCGCTGACGATCGTGGAGGACACGGGGTACCCGTCCATCATCCGCCCGTCCTACACGCTCGGCGGCACCGGCGGCGGCATCGCCTACAACCGCGAGGAGTTCGAGGTCCAGGTCCGGAAGGGGCTCGATGCGTCGCCGATCCACGAGGTGCTCATCGACCGCTCCGTGATCGGCTGGAAGGAGTACGAGCTCGAGGTCGTCCGGGACGGCATCGACAACGTCATCATCGTGTGCTCCATCGAGAACATCGATCCGATGGGGGTGCACACCGGAGACTCGATCACCGTCGCCCCGGCTCAGACGCTGAGCGACGTCGAGTACCAGGAGATGCGCGACGCCTCGATCAAGATCATCCGTGAGATCGGGGTCGAGGCCGGAGGCTGCAACATCCAGTTCGCCGTGAATCCCGCGGACGGCGAGATGCTCGTGGTCGAGATGAACCCGCGTGTATCCCGCTCTTCGGCGCTCGCGTCGAAGGCCACCGGCTTCCCGATCGCCCGGGTGGGAGCGAAGCTCGCCGTCGGCTACCACCTCTACGAGCTGCCGAACGACATCACGAAGACGACGCCCGCCTCGTTCGAGCCGGTCCTCGACTACGTGGTGGTGAAGATCCCGCGCTTCGCCTTCGAGAAGTTCCCCGAGGTCGACGACACGCTGGGTGTCCAGATGAAGTCGGTCGGAGAGACCATGGCCATTGGGCGGACCTTCCGCAGCGCGTGGCAGAAGGGCTTCCGTGGCCTCGAGATCGGACGCGAAGGGTGGGTGACGAGCGAGCGCCTGAAAGACGACGGGCTCGAGGAGGAAGAGGTCGAGGGGATGCAGCCGCTCCTGGCGGCGCTCCGCAGACCTACGCCGAACCGGCCCTTCCAGCTCAAGCGGGCGCTCGAGGCCGGCGTCACGGTCGAAGAGATCCACGACGCCACCAAGATCGATCCGTGGTTCCTCGACCAGTTCCAGCAGATCATCGAGTGGGAGAGGCGCTACGCCGAGGCGGACGAGTCGACGCCGGCGCTCCTGCGCGCGATGAAGCGCGAGGGCTTCAGCGATCTGCAGCTCGCCAAGCTCAGGGGCGAGACCGAGGAAGCGGTCCGGAACCGGCGGTGGGAGTGGGACATCCGTCCCACCTACAACGTCGTGGACACGTGTGCCGGCGAGTTCCCCGCGCAGACGCCGTATTTCTACTCGTCGTACGAGGACGAGAGCGAGTCGACGCCCTCGGATCGTGAGAAGGTCGTCATCCTCGGCAGCGGGCCGAACCGCATCGGGCAGGGCATCGAGTTCGACTACTGCTGCGTGCAGGCCGTGCTCGCCCTCAAGAAAGCCGGATACGAGACCATCATGGTCAACTCGAATCCGGAGACCGTGTCCACCGACTTCGACGTGAGCGACAAGCTGTACTTCGAGCCGCTCACCTTGGAGGACGTCGTCGAGATCCTGCACCTCGAGAGGCCGAAGGGCGTCATCGTGCAGCTCGGCGGACAGACGCCGCTCAAGCTCGCCAAGGCCCTGGAGGAGCTCGGGGCGCCGGTGCTCGGGACCTCGGTCGACGCGATCGACCGTGCGGAGGACCGTGACCGCTTCGACGAGGTCTGCCGCAAGATCGGGGCAAGGACGCCCGACAACGGCATCGCGAGGAGCGAGGACGAGGCGCTCGGGGTGGCCAACGAGATCGGCTTCCCGGTGCTCGTGCGGCCGAGCTACGTGCTCGGCGGCCGCGCGATGCGCATCATCTACGACGAGGAGTCGCTCCAGCGCTACTTCGTCGAGGCCGCGCAGGCGTCGCCGGATCACCCGGTGCTCATCGACCGCTTCCTCGAGGACGCGTTCGAGGCCGACGTGGACGCCCTGTGCGATGGGACCGACGTCGTAGTCGGCGGCATCATGCAGCACATCGAGGACGCGGGCGTGCACTCCGGGGACTCGGCGTGCGTGCTTCCGCCGTACCTGCTCTCGGCCGAGGCCCGCCAGGAGATCCGTGAGCTCACGCGAAGGTTCGCGCTCGAGCTCGGGGTCGTGGGCCTGATCAACGTCCAGTACGCCATCAAGGACGACGTCGTCTACGTGCTCGAGGTCAATCCGAGGGCGTCGCGCACGATCCCGTTCGTCAGCAAGGCGACCGGGGTCTCCCTCGCCAGGCTGGCGGCGCGGGTCATGGCCGGGGAGCGCCTGGCTGACCTCGACGTGCCGGAGGAGCCACCGGTCCCGGGCATCGCGGTGAAGGAAGCCGCCTTCCCGTTCAACCGCTTCGACGTCGACACGGTGCTCGGCCCCGAGATGCGGTCGACGGGCGAGGTCATGGGGTTCGACGACTCGTTCGGCATGGCGTTCGCGAAGGCCCAGGTCTCCGCGGGGAACCGCCTTCCGGAGGCCGGAGGCAAGCTGATCGTGACCGTGAACGATCGAGACCGTCAAACGGTCACGCCGATGATCCGGCGATTCCGAGACCTCGGGTTCGAGATCCTGGCGACCCGCGGCACGCAGTCCTCTCTCGCCGCTCTGGGCGTTCCGTCCGAGTTGGTCTACAAGGTCGGGGAGGGGCGACCCGACATCGTAGACCACATCGTGACGGGGGACATCGCGCTCCTCATCAACACACCGCTCGGCAAGAAGTCGCAGTACGACGACTACGCCATGCGGCGCGCGGCCATCACGTACGGGGTACCGTACCTCACGACGATGTCGGCGACGTCGGCGGCATGCGACGCGCTCATCGCGCTGCGTGCCAGCAAGCGGGAGGTCCGCTCGCTTCAGGAGCGCATCGCCTCGCTCGCGACGCCCGTCGGCGCCTGACGCCATGCCGGCCACGACCGGGTTCTTCCTCCACCCGGCGTCTCCCCTGCACGACACCGGCTGGGGTCATCCCGAGCACCAGGGACGGCTGCGCTCGCTCGCCTCGACCGTCGGCAAGGACCTGCTGACACTGCACGGCCACGTGGTGCAGATGCCCGAAGGCGAGGCCCGGCCGGAGGATCTCCTGCGGGTCCACGGCGAGGCCCACCTCGAGACCGTTCGGGACGCGTGCATGCGAGCCAAGGCCGGCCAGACGCTCGTCTCGCTCGACACGGACACCAAGGTCTCGTCGGCGTCATGGGAGGCGGCGGTCGGAAGTGCGGGTACGGCCATCGCAGCGGCGGAGGCGATCGTCGAGGGCCGCATCCGGAACGGCTTCGTGGCGGCTCGCCCGCCGGGACATCATGCGACGCCCGACCGTGCGATGGGCTTCTGTCTCTTCAACAGCATCGCCGTCACAGCCCGTTGGCTGCAGGCGTCCGGGCATGCCGAGCGGGTCCTCATCGTCGATTGGGACGTGCACCACGGGAACGGCACCCATGACGCGTTCTACGACGACCCGACCGTCTTCTTTCTCTCGTTGCACCAGTCGCCCCACTACCCCGGCACGGGCGCGGCGGAGGAGCGTGGCGCGGGGGCTGGGGAGGGGTACACGCTGAACGTCCCCCTTCCGGCCGGAATGCCGCGCGAGGAGTACGTGAGGCGCTTCGAGGACGCCGTCGCGGAGGCGACGGGGACGTTCGCGCCCGACTTCGTCCTCGTCTCGGCGGGCTTCGACGTCATGGCGGGCGACCCCCTCGGAGGGATGCTTCTCGAGCCCGAGGACCTCCACGCGATGACGAGGCACCTCATGGAGGGCGTCGCCGCAGAGTGCGACGGCAGGATCCTCCATCTGCTGGAGGGCGGATACGACCCGAAGCGGCTCGGAATGGGCGCCGTCGCGGTGATCCGAGCGCTCGCGGGGCTCCCGGCCGCCTGAGCTTCCTGCAGCCGCACGACGGCGGCGTTCTGGCGCGAAAGGACCTTTCAGCGTTGCCCACTCGGCCTCCCTCCATACCTTTCACCATGCCGCCGCACGACGCCGGGACGGAGGTATCCATGCCTCCGGTCCCCTCGATGCTGGACCTTGTTCGGCTCAGCCCCCGCCGCCTCTTCCCCCCCGGAGGCGTCGACCTGTTCCGGCAGATCGCCGTCCTCACGGAGATGTCCGAGGGCGACGAGGTGCTGGGCGTGGCGTGCGGCAAGGGTGTCGCCCTCGGCTATTTCGCCGAGGAGCTCGAGGTCACCGCCGCCGGCGTGGAGCACGACCCGCGTATGGTCGAAGTCGCGGAGAAGTGGGCGCGAGACGCCGGCATGGCCGGCCAGCTCCAGTTCCAGACCGGCCGGTCGGACGCGCTCCCCTACCGCGACGAGATCTTCGACATCTCGATCGGCGAGATCGGCCTCGCGAACCACTGCGACCCCGCGGACGCCGTGCGTGAGCTCGTGCGTGTGACCAAGCCGGGAGGCTTCGTGGTGCTCGTCCAGTTGGTCTGGAAGGCGCCCGTCGACGAGGTCCGGCAGCGCGTGCTCTCGGAGCACCTGGGCGCCCGACCGATGATGGTCGTGGAGTGGAAGCGGCTGCTGCGCGAAGCGGGTGTGGGGGAGGTCCACACCGAGAACTGGTCGGACGAGGAGACCTCGTTCCGGGGCGGCGTGGTCAAGCCGTTCCCGGATTTCGCGGAGTTGTTCTCGCTCCCCGAGAAGCTGGGCGTGCTGCGTCGTGCGTGGCGACGCTGGGGATGGAGAGGCGTGAAGACCGTGCTCGAGCGCGAGAGTGAGGTCCACAAGCTGCTGACGACCGAGCGGATCCTGGGGCTCGATCTGCTGCGCGGAAGAAAGGAGCCGGTCGGGCCGGAGAAGCGTCCGGCTGGCCGCACCGTCGACCACGAGGGGGCGAAGCCGGAAGAGCGCCCACCCACCGCGCCCACGGAGGACTCGGACTCCACCGAGACCAGCGTGCCCGCCGCGGTCGCCGCGCTTCCGCACCCGTCGGACGTCGAAGAGGAGCGGGACGGAGACCGATCCGAGGGGCCCGAAGGGTCCGACACGGAGGGGCTGCCGCTCTTCTCCGGCGATGATCCGTCCGAGGGCGGCGGCCGGGGAGGGAGGGGGTCGTGAGCGCCGGTCTGCTCACCACCGAGCGTGGGGTGCGTCGCGTGCAGGAGGCCCTGCGCGCGGCGGAGCTCGACGGGTGGCTGCTCTACGAGTTCCACGGCATCAACCCCGTCTCGGTCCAGCTGCTGGGACTGGGTCACACGACCCGACGGAGCTTCGTCCTGATACCGGCCGAAGGGGATCCGGTCGCGCTGATTCACGCCATCGAAGCCTCGTCGTGGAGGCATTGGCCCTTCGATCGGCGGGTCTACTCGAGCTGGCAGCAGCTCGAGGCCGAGCTCCCGAAGCTCCTCGACGGCTACGCCCGTCTGGCGACCGAGGTGTCGCCGGGTGGTGCGGTGCCTACGCTGGACTATCTGCCGGCCGGTATCGCGAGCGTGCTGCTGGACATGGGGCTCGCGCTGAGCAGCTCCGGCGACCTGGTGTCGCGCTTTCACTCCGCGTGGACCGACGAGCAGCTCCAGGACCACCGCAAGGCCGCCGAGATCGTCGCGGACGTCGCGCGTCGCGCTTTCGACCGGGCGGCGGCCGCGGTGAAGGACGGAAACCCGACCACCGAGGGCGCGCTCTCCGACTGGATTCGCGGCGAGCTGCGCGGCGCCGGCCTCGTCGATCAGATGGACTGCATCGTCGCGATCGGCCGCAGGGCCGCGGACCCGCACTACGGGCCGGTCGGCGCCGGCGAGACCATCGACCGGGGGGACCTGCTGCTCATCGACCTGTGGGGTGCCTTCGAGGGCTCGGTCCCGGCCGACCAGACCTGGATGGGCCTCCTCGGCTCGAAGGTCGACGGCCGCACCCGGGAGATCTTCGAGGCCGTCCGGGACGCGCGGGACGCCGCCCTCGACTTCCTGCGCCAGCGCTTCGAGGCCGGCGAGGACGTGCGGGGCTTCGAGGTCGATCAGGTGGCGCGAGATTTGATCGCGGAGCGCGGGTTCGGAGACCACTTCGTCCACCGCACCGGACACTCGATCGATACCGAGCTGCACGGGACGGGCCCCAACCTCGACAACCTCGAAACCCGGGACGACCGGCTCCTCGTGGAGGGCGTCGGCTTCTCGGTCGAGCCCGGCATCTACGTCCCCGGCGAGATCGGCGTCCGCTCCGAGGTCAACGTGCACTGGGGGGCGGACGGGCCGGAGATCACCCCCTCGGAGATCCAGCGCGAGATCTTCCTTCTGCTGGACGATTGAGCC
>JASFUR010000179.1:0-6854 GCA_050050215.1 Gemmatimonadota bacterium | reverse complement strand
CGACCCCCGTCCGGACCTCCACGCCCTCCCGTCGCGCGGCGTCGACGAGCGCTTCGTCGAGCACTGCCCGAGACAACACGCAACCGCCGGGAAGCCGCAAGCGCGCGGCGCGCCCACGTGCCGTCGGCACGAAGACGCGAAGCGGCGCTGCACCGAGATCCTCCGGTAGACCACCGAGGCCGACCGAGTCCAGCACCTCGAGGGCACCCTGCCCGAGGCAGCAGCCGCAGACCTTGCGTCGGGGGAAATCGCTGCGATCGAGGAGTAGCACGTCCCTGCCCATCCGCGCGATCTCGCGGGCCGCGAGCGCGCCCGCAGGACCGGCCCCGACGACGACCACCTCGCGCATCGTCACGGTCGCTCCCACCGAAGAAGGAACCGCTGCGGCCAACAGGGCCGGACCGTAGCACCGCGCAGGCCCGCTTCGTCGCACAGCCGTCCGGCTTCCTCGAGCGTGAACGCGGCGGCGACCGAGACGAGACCGTCCCGTCGCGCCACCTCCGAGCGTGTCAGGGTGTGCAGCCCCATCCACGCCATCAGGTAGCCGAGGCGTGTGCGCAGCAGATCCTGGACGAGCACCATCTCGGTCGAGGCGTCGGCCATCGAGCGCAGGAGTCGCGCGGCGGCGGCGCGATCGAGGTGATGCAGAAATAGGTTCGAGCACACGATGTCGTACCCGACCGGAAGCGACTCTCGGGAAACGTCGAGTCGAGTCAGCGCGATGCCCAGCTCCCGACCGCCGCGCCGCTCGGCACGCTCCAGAGCGACGGGGCTGAGGTCGCACCCGTGACACTCGACGGCGATTCCGCTCGCGGCGGCTCGCTTCGCCACCGCCACCAACACGTCTCCGCCCCCGCACGCGACGTCCAGGACGCGGACCGGGCCCGTGGCGCCCCGAGCGAGGCGCGCGACCTCCTTCCACACCCGTCGCGTCGCCAGCGACACGCGATTGACCCGCTCCAGAGCGTCGAGTGCGGGGAGATGGCGATCCCTCCCGAGCGTGGGGGAGTCCATGAGCTCTGCGACGACGCGCCTCTCCGCGAGATCGCGTGACGCGAGCCCACCGTTGGAAGTCACGTCGCGGACCTGCCCAAAGTTCCTCCTTGTTCGCCCCCCCCACGGTGCCGACCCCATCGGGAGCGCGCAACAAGCCCGAGGCGGCTGCCCCCGGTGCAACGGCTAGACGTTGCAGGCGTCGACAACAATTTCCGCGTCGTAACATCTGGACGACCGCCCCGATCGCAGAAAGTCCGCATGGCGCGAGCCTCCCCACCCGGCACCGACCTTGCTTCGGAACCGACCGGAAGCGGAGCACGAGTGTGTGCGCACGCCGACCCCGCGTGAGACACGAGAACCCGAGCAAGGTGAGAGATCCGTGAGACCGAATGTCGTTCGAACCATGGCCCTCGCAGCGTCCGTCGCGTTCGCCGCGTGCGGCGAGACCGACCTGCCCCTCGACGAGCTGAACGAGGCGGAGGCTCAGGAGCTGGCGGCCGCCCTGGTCGTGCAGACCTTCACCACCGCGGAGGCGGGCCAGCCCGAGGCGCCCGCCACCGCCGGGGCCCAGCTCGCTCCCTTCAGCTACGACGGATCCGTCGAGACCAGCGTCCAGTGTCCACTGGGCGGTGTCGTGGCGCTCGCCGCCGACGTCGCGGTCGAAGGGGACACCGAGAGTGAAGCCGTCGCGCTCGACTACTCCATGACCCAGGTGCACGATGCGTGCGGCGTCGTGACCGACAGCGAGCGTCAGTTCACGCTCTGGGGAGCCCCGAGCCTCATGCTCGACCTCCTCGTCGAGTCCAACGGACAGGGCGTCGTGGAGATGGCCGGGTCCGTGGTCGGCGGCGTCGACTGGGCAACCGACGACCGTGAGGGTCACTGCGAGGTCGCGCTCGAGATGGAGGCCCGGATCGAGGCCGAAGTCTCCGTCGACTACGGCATGTCCGGCACGGTTTGCGACTTCGAGGTGAGCTCAAGCCTGGTGGTGGGCTGATACGAGACCCGGGTGGAGGCCGATTCGTCGGCCGCGCCGGCCCCCGTCCGACCCGTTCGGGCGGGGGCTCGGTAATTGCGGGGGCCTCAGGCGGAGTATGCCTCGAGGAGCCCCAGCACGTGGTCGATGTCCTCTTCGGTGTGGTCCGCGTTGATCTGGGTGCGGATCTCCTCGTCTCCGCGAGGCACCACGGGATAGGTGAGGCCCGTAACCAGGACGCCCTTCTCGTAGAGATAGCCGACCAGCTTCTTCGTCTCGGCGGTGTCTCGGATCATGAGCGGCACCACCGGATGATCGCCGGGAATCGTCTCGATCCCGATCCGCCCGAGTCCCTGCTCGAAGCGGGACGTGAGCGCGCGCAGTCGATCGAGGAGCGGACGCCCTTCCGGACCGGCGACGAGCGCCACCGCAGCCCGTGCGGCGGCCGCCTCACCCACGGTGATCGGGTTCGAGTAGATGTACATCTGCGAAGACTCGCGCAGGAAGCGGATCGTGCGCTCGTCCGCGACGACGTACCCGCCGTTCACCCCGAACGCCTTCCCGAGCGTCCCGACGAGGACATCGACCGGGCCGCTCCCCGTGTACTCCTCTGTTCCACGCCCCGTGGCTCCGAAGGCTCCCACGCCGTGCGAGTCGTCCACGATGCAGACCACGTTCTCCTCGTACGCGTCGTCGTGGCGTCGACACACCTCCATGAGCTCGGCCAGCGGTGCGTGGTCGCCGCGCATCGAGAAGATCCCGTCGGTGACGACGAGCGCCCGCCTGGCCTTGCCCTTCCACTCCTCCAACGCCCGGTCGAGCGCCTCGACGTCGTTGTGGGAGTAGATCGCCTTGCCGGCGGGCCGCGCCAGCCGCATCGCGTTGATGATGCAGTTGTGGTTGAGCTCGTCGGATACCAGCACCGTCTCGGCCGAGACCAGTGGCGTGATGGTCGAGAGAATCGTCCCGTAGGCGGAGGAGAACGCCATCCCCGCCTCCCGGCCGTGGAAGGCGGCCAGCTCCCGTTCCAGATCGACGTGCGCCCGGTACGTGCCGGAGATGAAACGCACCGCACCGGGGCCTGCCCCGTACGCGCGCGTCGCCTCTTCTTCCGCGTGGATGATCTCGGGCCGGAGCCCCATGCCCAGATAGGAGTTCGAGTTCATGCGGATGAACTCACGGTCGCCTTCACCTGCGAGCAGGAAGCGCGGCCCCCGAGTCCCTTCGGGCGGCTTCACGCCGACGACGACCGTCTCGGCGCCCTTCGCCGTTCCGGCCTCGACGAGCTCGTCGACGTGGGCGGTGAGAACCCGGCTCATTCGGTCGTGTGGCATGGCTACTCCCCGGTCGCGAGGTGCTTCAACATGTCCGCAGTCATGGCGGGAGCGTCGAAGGCCGGCTTCCAGCCCCACTCCTCGCGCGCCGCACCGTCGTCGACGCGGTCGGGCCAGGAGTCGGCAATCGACTGCCGGACCGGGTCGACTGCGTACTCGATCTCGAAGCCCGGCACGTGCGCACGGATCTCCTCGGCCAGCATGGCCGGTGTGAGCTGCATGGCGGTCACGTTGAAGGCGTTTCTGTGCGCCAGGCTGCGCGGGTCGGCCTCCATGACCTCGATCGCCGCGCGGATCGCGTCCGGCATGTACATGAAGTCGAGCTGCGTATCGGCCTCGAGGAAGCAGGTGTACCGCCCGTCCTTCACCGCCTTGTGGAAGACGTCGACCGCCCAGTCCGTGGTGCCTCCGCCAGGAGGCGCGCCGTACGAGACCAGCCCCGGAAAGCGGACGCCCCGCGTGTCCACGGCGTACCGCCTGTGGTAGTAGTCACAAAGGAGCTCCCCGGAAAGCTTCGTGACGCCGTACATCGTCTCGGGACGCATGACCGTGTCCTGGGGAGCCGGATCCTTCGGCGTGGTGGAGCCGAAGACGCCGATCGAGCTCGGCACGAAGACCGCACACCCCTGCTCCCGCGCGACCTCGAGCACGGCCTCCAGGCTGGCCATGTTGACGTGCCAGGCCAGTCGCGGGTCGCGCTCGCCGACCGCCGACAGGATGGCCGCGAGGTGGAAGATGGTGTCGGCCCGATGGCGCATGACCGCTTGCCCGACGGCCTTGGGGTTGGTGGCGTCCACCACCTGGAATGGGCCCGCCGCCGATTCCGTGCCGGAGTGCCGCACGTCCGTGGCCAGCACGTTCGAGGTGCCGTAGCGGTCTCGCAGCTCGGGCACGAGCCACGACCCGATCTGGCCTCCGGCTCCGGTGACGAGGATTCGTTTCAAGTAGATCGCTCGGTCTGCGGTTCCACGATTACGGAATCTAGGACACCGCCCCGCGGGTGCCGAAATCGCCGCGTTACCTTTTCGGCCATTCCCCCGTCTTCTCCCTGGAAGCCACGACGACGACACTGTCGCACGACGGGAGAAAGAGGATGAAGACGAGGATGACGCATACGGCGCTCGCCCTTCTCGGGCTCTTCGCCCTGACGGCCTGTGACCAGACCGGAACCGAGCCGCTGGCGGAAGACCTGACGCCTGCGGAGACGCAGGAGCTCGAGGTGCTCGAGGACCAGGGCGCCTTGGACATCGCGCTCGAGCTCAACGAGGTGAGCAGCGACGTCGCCGCCGCATCGGGGATCTCGATGGTCTCCTCGGCGCGCTCGGACGAGACGCAGGCGCGGGTCCACTTCGCCGCGGCTCTCGAGGCGTTGAGGGCCGGCGAGCGACGCCGCGCGCTCGAGGAAGCCCGAGCCGCCCGACGGCTGATCGCACGGGCGATGCTCGCGGCCGGTGGCCCGGAAGCGATCGACGCACTCATCGAGCGTATCGAGGACCTGTCGATCACCAGCGCCGAGGACGAGGACGTCTTCGACGACCCCGGCGCCGTCGCGGACGAGCTCGGCACGCTCGCCGACCAGGCGCGGGACCGGCTCGCGGCCGCCGACTCGCTCGGCGCTGGTGAGCGGGCGCTCCTGGGCGAGCAGCGTGCCCGCTTCCGGCGGGGCCGCCGCGACCACCGCGGTGACGTCCTGCCCGAACGGGCACGGCTGAGCGTAGCGCTGGCACAGACCGCAGTGTCGCTGGCAGAGCGCCTGATCGCCGCAGGTGACGTCCAGGTGACCGACGTCGCGTCCGACGTGAGCGATCGCCAGAACCGCTGGCTCGCCCACGCGAAGCACATGCTCGAGCACGCCGAGACGGCGTTGGCGAACGGACACTTCGCCCGCGCGGTCCATTTCGCGCAGCACGCGCGGTGGTCGGCGCTCAAGGCGGTCATCCTGCCGGGAGGCATCACGAATGAGGAGATCCGCGCGATGGTCGACCTGGCCGACGAGCTGTACGCTCAGGCCGAGGCCGTCGTCGGCGACGACTCGCCGGAGCTGAAGCAGCTGCTCCTGAGGCGGGCCGCTCGCCTCATCGAGATCGGCAAGAACCGCCTCGAGCAGGGCTACACGCGAGGCGTGGCCGCCCTGTGGCGGGCATCGGTCATCTGCGACTGGCTGGTCGACTGAGTCGCCCACTGGGGCGCCATCCTGACCGGGTGGCGCCCCGCGGGTATGTTGGGGTCATGATGTCTCCCGTCGAGCGCACCGACGCACAGGTCGTCCGGGACGTCCTGGCCGGAGACCGCGACGCCTACCGTCTCCTCGTGCGTCGCTATGGAGACGTGCTCCACGGGCACGCGCTGCGCATGACCGGCAACTCGGACGAAGCCGCCGACCTGGTCCAGCGCGCCTTCGTGAAGGGCTTCAAGAAGCTTGCGGCGTGTCGGGATCCCGAGCGGGTGGGCGCCTGGCTCTTCCGCATCCTGGCCAACATGTGCAAAGACCACGTGCGCAGCCCCCGCAGGTCGGACGTGTCGGTGACCGCGGTGGCCGGGGCGCTCCGGAGCGGGTCCGATCCGGAGTCGGACGCGGCGGGGGCGGAGATACGGATGCGGGTGTGGGGAGCGCTGGACGCGCTGACTCCGGAGCAACGCGAAGCGTTCTTGCTCAAGCACGTCGAAGGCCGCACGTACGAAGAGATCGCGGCGGTGATGGATCTGTCCGTCGCGTCTCTCAAGATGAGAGTCCACAGGGCACGGGAGGCGCTTCGGGGCCTCCTGGAGGAGTACGCATGAACGACGACATCCATCGACACCTGGACGGGGAGATCCCGGCCGATGCGCTCGCCGAAGAGGATCGCCGGGCGGCCGACGACTGGGACAGGATGCTGGCCTCGTTCCGTCAGGCGTCTCCCGCGGGAAACGCCCCGCCCTGGCTCGAGCAGAAGGTGATGGCGGAGATCCAGGCGCTCCCCGAGAAGGGCCCGCTGCTGCGGCTGCTGGAATGGCTGGTGAGCCCCGCCCCGGTGCGGGTCTCCCCGCTGGCCGCGGGCCTGGTGGCCGCCGCGGTCGTCCTCGCGGTGCTCCTGCCCCGGTCGGGCGCCGCACCGCCCGTTCCACCGACCGCCGACGCCGCGAGCCAGGTCGTGTACGTGCAATTCCTGCTCGAGGCTCCCGGAGCGATGTCGGTCGCGGTCGCGGGCGACTTCACCGACTGGGAGCCCGCGTTCACGCTCGACGACGCGGACGGCGACGGCGTCTGGTCGGGACGGATCCCGGTCCGGCCGGGCGTGCACGGCTACATGTTCCTGGTCGACGGTACGGAGTGGATGACCGACCCGAACGCCTCGCGCTATCAAGACGACGGCTTCGGCAATCGCAACGCCGTGCTGGCGGTCGGCGCGAGCGGCTGACGTGAGGAGGATGTCTCTCGTGATGCTCGCCGCAAGCATGACCGGCGTCGTGCCGGGCCCGGCGCTGGCGCAGACCGACGTGGCCGTCGAGCTGGGCGCGTCCCAGGTGGGGCCTCCCGCCGGGCTCGAGGGCGAGAGCGCCCGCTTCGG
>JASFUR010000178.1:0-6965 GCA_050050215.1 Gemmatimonadota bacterium | reverse complement strand
CCGCTCTTCACGTTGCTGGAGGACTTCGGATACCTGCCGCGCGTCGCATTCAACCTGGATGCCCTGTTCCGCAAGGCCGGAGCCCACGGCAAGCAAGCGTTGACGATGGCGATGGGCTTCGGCTGCAACGCCGCCGGTGTCGTCGCCACGAGGGTCATCGACAGCCCCCGTGAGCGGCTCATCGCGATCATCACGAACAACTTCTCGCTGTGCAACGGCCGCTGGCCGACGCAGATCCTCATCGCGACGATCTTCGTCGGGGCACTGGCTCCCGCCGGTCTGGGCGGCCTGGTGAGCGCGGCCGTCGTGGTAGGGATCGCGCTGCTCGGCATCGCGTCGATGTTCTTCGCGTCCTGGCTGCTCTCGCGCACGGTCCTCCGCGGGGAAGCTACGAGCTTCAGCCTCGAGCTTCCGCCGTACCGGCGTCCGCGCATTCTGCAGACGCTGTACACGTCCGTCATCGACCGGACGCTCATCGTGCTCTGGCGCGCGGTCCTGTTCGCGATGCCGGCGGGTGCCGTGATCTGGCTGATCTCGAATATCACCTTCGGCGGCGTGAGCCTCGCCGAGTACGCAGTCGACTGGCTGAATCCGTTCGGGCTCCTACTGGGCCTGAACGGCGTGATCCTGGTCGCCTACGTCGTGGCGATCCCCGCGAACGAGATCGTCATCCCGACGGTGCTGATGCTGACCGTGCTCACGGCCGGTCTGGCCGGTGGCGAGGGGGCCGGAGTCATGTTCGAGCTCGACTCGCTGGGGGCGACCGAGTCGGTGCTGAGGGCCGGCGGCTGGACCCTGCTGACGGCGATCAACCTGATGCTCTTCAGCCTCCTCCATAACCCGTGCTCGACGACGATCTACACGATCTACAAGGAGACACGGAGCGCGAAGTGGACGACGGTGGCCACTCTTCTCCCGGTGGCCATGGGCGTGACCGTGTGCTTCCTGGTCACCCAGGTCTGGAGACTGATCGCGGCCTGAGCGACATTTGAGGCCCGCTTTCTGGCGTTCCCCGTTCCCGGAGCTCCCCATGCCAGACTTCAACGAATGGCTTCAGACCGCGCTCACCCGTGTCGCCGAATGGGCACCCGCGATCGTCGGCGCGGTCGCGGTTCTCTTCATCGGTTGGATCATCGCGGGTTGGGTGAAGCGCATCTCCAAGAAGGCGCTTGGCGCGGCCCACGTCGATCCGATCCTGGTGCCCTTCCTGTCCGGCATCATCCACGTCGTCGTGATCGTGATGGTCGCCGTGACCGCGATCGGGGTCCTGGGCGTCGAGACCGGCTCCTTCATTGCCGTCATCGGTGCCGCCGGCCTGGCGATCGCCCTGGCGTTCCAGGGCACGTTCTCGAACTTCGCGTCCGGGGTCATGCTGCTCACGTTCCGACCCTTCGAGGTCGGGCACTTCGTCGAGGTCGGGGGAACGGCCGGTAGCGTGAAGGAGGTCGGGATCTTCACGTGCCTGCTCACCACGCCCGACAACGTGCAGATCCGGGTACCGAACTCGTCTATCTTCGGCCAGACCATAAAGAACTTCTCAGCGAGCGACACCCGCCGAATCGACCTCGTGGTCGGCGTCGGTTACGAGGATGATCTCGGTGTGGCGGTCCGCACCTGCCAGGATGTGGTCGCCGCGGACCCCCGCGTGCTCGATGAGCCCGAGACGGTGGTGGCGGTCAGCGAGCTGGGCGATTCGTCGGTCAATCTGGTGGTGCGGCCGTGGGTCAAGTCGGCGGACTACTGGGTCACCCGCTGGGATCTTACCCGGGCGCTCAAGGAGCAGCTCGAGGCGGCCGGATGCTCGATTCCGTTCCCGCAGCGAGACGTGCACATGTACCAGTCGTCGTGACCGGATGAGGTCCGGGGCTTTCGGGAGCCGCGCGCGACGTGTAGCTTGGTTGAGAGTCGATTTCATTCTCATGCACGTCGCGCGCGGCCACGCTTCGAGGGCGCCTTGGACATACAGCTGCCACAGGTATCGCGAGATCCGGTAACGGAGGATCTGCGGCTGGGCGACATTCCGCTGAAGCAGACGGTCGAGCTCACGCATATCGACCTGCCCGCCGAAGAGATGGAGCCCCTTCTCGAGCGTGGGGTTCTCCCGGGATGCCGGATCTGCCCCGTTCGCTCCTCTCCCTCCGGAGACCCGATCGTCTCCGTGGACGGGTCGCTGCTCGCGCTGCGCCGCGAGACCGCCGCGTGCCTATGTGTGCGCCTGCTCAACGCCCTCCAGGACGTGAGCTGAGGCGCCCGAATCTCCGTTGGGCGATTCACACTGCGAAGGTGGTTCGGCGGCCGCGGGAACGGCCCTCCTCGACGAACGGGGTGACACCCCACTCGTCGCCCTCATCGGTCCGCCCAACTCGGGCAAGACCACCCTCTTCAACCGGCTGACCGGGCTTCACCAGAAGGTCGCCAACTACCCGGGCGTGACGGTCGAGAAGCACGTCGGTCGCGTACAGCTCTCCGACGAGCGCGTCGTCGACCTCGTGGACCTGCCCGGCGTACACGGCTTCTCGGCGAGAACGCTGGACGAGAGGATCACCCGGGACGTGCTCGAAGGCAGGATGCCCGGGCTGCGCTCGCCAGACGCGCTGATCCTGATCGTCGACTCGACTCGGCTCGAGGCGCAGCTCATGCTGGTCGAGCCGGTCCTCGAGCTCGAAGTCCCGACGCTGCTCGTGTTGAACATGTCGGACGAGCTGGCCGAGCGCGGGGGAAGGGTGGACGAGTCCGTCCTCGCCGAGCGTTTGGGCGTGGAGATCGTCCGGACCAACGCGCGGACCGGAAAGGGCGTGGAGGGGGTGGAGGCGTTTCTTGCCAGCGCCGCGGTGCGGGAGGCGCCTGCGGAGGAGAGAACTCTGACGAACGTGCCGCGCGGCGTGGCGCTGCCGATGATGGACGCGTTCACCGAGCGCCGCCGCCGCGTACGTTCGGTCGTCCAGGCCGCCGACTTCGTGCCGCCGCGCCCGTCGGGCTTCAGCGAACGGCTCGACCACATCGCGCTCCACAGGGTGTGGGGACCTCTCATCTTCCTGGCCGTGGTCGTGCTGGTCTTCCAGTCGATCTTCACGTGGGCCGTGCCGCTCATGGACGGTCTGGACCTGCTCGTCTCGGGCTCCGGCGGGTGGTTGGCGAGGACGTTGCCGGATTCCTGGTATCGATCACTCCTGGTCGACGGTGTGTGGTCGGGGGTCGGCTCGGTGATCATCTTCCTGCCGCAGATCCTGATCCTCTTCCTCTTCCTGGGCATTCTCGAGGACTCGGGATACATGGCCCGAGCCGCCGTGATCGCGGACCGCATGATGTATCGCGTCGGGCTCCAGGGGCGCGCCTTCCTCCCGCTGCTCTCCGGCTACGCCTGTGCCGTCCCGGCGATCCTTGCCGCACGCACGGTGGACGACGAGCGTGACCGGCTGGCGACGATCTTCGTCACGCCCTTCATGACATGTTCGGCCAGGCTACCGGTCTACGCCCTGCTGATCGCGGCGTTCATTCCGAACGAGCCCTTCCTCGGCCCGTTGATGAACAAGAGGGCCGCCGTCCTCCTCGGGCTGTACGGCCTCGGCATCGTGGCCGCCGTGGGCACTGCGTTCCTGCTCAAGCGGACGCTCCTGAAGGCCAAGCCGGGATCGTTCCTGATGGAGCTGCCTCCGTACCGGATTCCGTCGCCGCGGTCCCTGGCCCTCCGGCTCCTCGACCGCAGCAGGATCTTCTTGAGGCGCGCGGGGCGGATCATCTTCACGGTGGCGATCGTCCTGTGGGCGTTCACCCAGTTTCCGCGCGTCGACGGAGGCCCGCCGCCCATCGACGACAGCGTGCTCGGACGCACGGGCCAGCTCATCGAGCCCGTCATCGCGCCTCTCGGCTTCGACTGGCGAGTCGGAATGGGCTTGGTCACGTCGCTCGCGGCGCGCGAGGTGATCGTGGGCACGCTCGGCACGATCTACGGCGTGGAGGACGCGTCGGATGACTCCCTGGATCTCCAGGCGGCGCTGCAGCGGAACCTAAGCACCGGATCCGCTATCGGACTCCTGGTCTTCTTCGTCTTCGCGCTCCAGTGCATGTCGACCGTCGCGGTGATGCGGAGGGAGACGGCGGGCTGGAAGTGGCCGGCGCTCCAGTTCGGATACATGCTGACGCTCGCCTATATTGGAGCGTTCATCGCGGCACGCGTCTTCTAGAGTCGCGTCGCCCGCGGTTGTGCTCGCACGATACCCCGCTCCCGGGACCTCCATGCTCAAGCGTACCTGCGTCCTTTTGACCGTCGGCATGTCGGCGGCACCCGCTCTGGCTTCGGCTCAGACTCTGGGATTTGGCGGGCGGGTCGGCACGCTGGGTCTCGGAGGTGAGGTGGCTGTCGACCTGACCGAAGAGCTCGTGTTGCGCGGCGGCATTGGGGTCGTGCCCATCGAACCGTCCGCGACGTTCTCCGACCTCGAGCTCACTCTGACGCTCCCGACCGTCTGGAACGTCGGGCTCGATCTCTACGTCAACTCCGCGATGCGGATCGGTGGCGGCATGCTGTTCCGGCGTGCGGACCCGATGGTGACGGGCCAGTTCGACTCACCCCAGGAGATCGGCGGCACGACCTACACGCCGGGGGAGATCGGGACGCTCCATGGGGTCTTCGATGGAAGCGACAGCGCTCCCTACGTCCTTATCGGCTTCGGCAAGCACACCGCCGCGGGCATCGGTCTCTTCATCGACTTCGGCGTCGCCTTCGTCGGTGAGCCCGACGTGCGACTCGACGCGAGTGGTGGAAGCCTCGATCCGAACACGGACGCCGCGTTCAGGAACGCGCTCGATCAGGAAGCGGCGGACTTCGAGGCCGACACGCGGGGTTACCTGAAGCTTTGGCCCATCCTGAACCTGGGCGTGAGGCTGGGAGCACGGTAGGCGAGGGACTCACCGTGGCCACGGCCTCCGAGCACACCTTCCGGGCGAGCGAGTCGTCGGGCGACGTCTCCGCGTTGCTCGTCCGGCCCGAGGGCGCGACCTGCCTGTACGTCTTCGCGCACGGCGCGGGGGCCGGAATGCGCCATCGCTTCATGGAAGCCGTGGTCGAGCGACTCGCAGATCGGGGCGTCGCGACCTTCCGCTACCAGTTTCCATACATGGAGGCGGGCCGGAGAGCACCGAACCGTGCTCCGATCCTGGTCGAGACGGTCCGCTCCGCGATAGCCGAGGCGGCGCGGCTGGCGCCCGACCTGCCCATGGTCGCCGGCGGCAAGTCGATGGGTGGTCGCATGACTTCCACAGCGGCGGCTTCCGAGCGTCTGCCCGGCGTGCAGGGGTTGGCGTTCTTCGGCTTCCCGTTGCACGCACCGGGTCGGCCGTCCGCGGATCGGGGGGCGCACCTCGCCGACGTGCGGCTTCCGACGCTCTTCCTGCAGGGGACACGGGACAAGCTCGCGGACCTGAGCCTGCTCGAGCCCCTCCTGAAGTCGGTCCACCCACGCCCCACCCTTCACGTCGTCGAGGGTGCCGACCACTCCTTTCACGTGCTCAAGCGATCGGGCCGGAACGATGACGAGGTCCTCGACGAAATCTGCGGAGCGTTCGTCGATTGGGCCGGGGCGCTCTGGGCCGGAACGCAGGACGCGTCAAGGACCCGCTAGCGCGCCACTTCGCTCCGGTAGCACCAGGACCCACATGCTGTCCACGACGAAGGAGGCTTCGTCGGTGTAGTGCTGGAGGAGCTCGGCGAGCAGGCTCGCGTCCGGGGAGCGGACCGTCACCGCGCCGACGCTACGCAGCACCGGCTCCATGACCGGCCTCGCGTCCGCCCTCGGCGCATCGTCGGAGGAAGGCGTGTCGGTCGGCCGTGGAGCCTCCACGGAGTCCACGACCTCCCAGGTAGTCCAACCCAGCGTGTACTCCGCTCGCCCGAAGATCCCCTCGTCACCACTGAGACTCGCCAGCTCGGGGGGAGCCTCCCCGGCGGGAGTCGTCGTGGGCCATCGATTCGTCTCGTCCCGGAAGCCGCGTGCGGCCGCCCCCAGCGTGTCGGTGTCGGCGATCGCCTGCTCCACGAGGCTCCGGAAGCCGCGCATGCTCCATGCGGGGTAGAGGAGGGCGGCCGCGATGCTCATCGTGGCGAGAAAGATCAGGACGTCGCCCGTGCTCGCGCCCCGGCGGTCTCTGCGCAGACCGGTCACGGTGAGGCTCCCACGGACCAGCTGTAGGAGAGACGCTCGAACTCGGGTGCCGGATTGCTCGAGTCGTAGACGATCGCGCTGCCGTCCGGGGCGTAGGCGATGAGCTGAAAGGCCCGATTCCCGGACCGCACGTATCGAACGCCGTCGAGCCGTCCCTCGACCTCCTGGAGGGAGCGGGGCAGACTTTGGTGTCGGATGCGGTAGGCCTCCACCTGCTCTGCCTGCAGAAGCAGCGCCCGGCGGATGTTGCGTGCACGCGCGGCCTGCCCGATCTGAGCCGGCGGCTCGGGCCGGACCCATGCCGGGGGTGCCACGGCGATCGATCCGGCGACCAGAAGGAGGACCACGGCCGCGAGCGCCTTCCATCTGGCGGCGCGCGTGGGGTCGGAGAAGGGGACCCTGTACCGTGCATCCTGCATCTCGGCGTGGGCCAGGGCTTGGGCGAGCAGCCTGTCCCGGAGCTCGGGTGAGCTGACGTCCCCGAGGTCGATTGCTCCGGCGAGCTCCTCCTCGGTCGAGGGCGCGGGCTCTTCGGCAGTGTCCTCCGGCGGTTCCCCGGGGGCGGCCTGTTCGGCTTCCGCGGCGGCGTCGGCGGCCTCCGCGTACGGGGTCGCATCCTTCTTCGCCTCCTCGATGTCCAGAACCTCGACAGGCTCTTCCTCGAGCTCCTGCACCGGGCCGTCTTCGCTATCCCCGTCGGAGGTCGCACCGGCGACCGTCGCGGCGATCAGCGCGTCGAGGTCCTCCTTGGCGTCGTCCTCATCGTCGATGACCGCGTCGAGATCTTCGATCTCGGTCTCGTCC
>JASFUR010000177.1:0-7052 GCA_050050215.1 Gemmatimonadota bacterium | reverse complement strand
AGTCACTCCTCCTGGCGCACGCGACCGAGGGGCCGGCCGACCGGCTGGCCGACACGCTCGGCGGCCGGTTGATCACCGAGCTGATCGAGGGCGGGAGCCTCGAGGGCGAGTCCGTGGGGCGATACGAGGTCGGTGAGAGATTGGGACAGGGCGGGATGAGCGTCGTCTACCGCGCCTGGGACCCCAAGCTCGAGCGGTACGTCGCGCTCAAGTGCCTGCCGGGGCTCGTCAGCTCCGACCGAGCCAGCCGCCACCGCCTCCTTGCCGAGGCGCAGATGGCCGCCGGCCTCGAGCACCGCAATATCTGCACGATCCACGAGATCGAAGAGGCCGAGGACGGACGACTGTTCATCGCGATGCCTCTCTACGACGGAGAGACGCTGAGGACCAGGCTCGAGTCCGGCCCGCTCGCTGAGAAGGAGACGCTCAGGCTGGCGCTGCAAGCCGCTCTCGGACTCTCCAAGGCGCACGAGCGAGGGATCATCCACCGCGACATCAAGCCCGGGAACCTCGTCATCACGGGGGACGGCACCCTGAAGATCCTCGACTTCGGAATCGCACAGCCCGAGGGCGCGCACGATACGCGAGGGGGAACAGCCGGTACCGCTCACTACATGGCGCCCGAGCAGGTCGCGGGCGGACGGGCCGACGCCCGATCCGATCTCTGGTCGCTCGGAGTCGTGCTGTACGAAGCACTCGCGGGGCGACGACCCTTCGAAGGGAAGACCAGGGAGGAGGTGCGGCACGCGGTCGCCCACGACGAGCCCGTCCCGCTCGAGGAGATTCTTCCGGACGTGTCGGAGCCTCTGGCACACCTGATCGAGACCCTTCTCCGCAAGGATCCGTCTCGACGTCCCGAGTCGGCGGCGGAGGTGGTCCAAGCACTGCGGCGTGCCCAGCGCGGCGCGAGAGAGCCCTCCAGACGTCGCATGTTCGGTGCCGTGGCCGCCATTCTGGTGGTTGCTGCGGTGGTCGTGGCTGGCGGCTCGGGCCTCTGGAGCGTGCAGGCACCGGGCGGCCGGGATGTTCGACGAGTCGCGGTGCTGCCGCTCACCAACCTTTCGGACGATCCGGAGCAGGACGATCTCGCCGCTACCATGACGAGCCAGCTCATCGGTCAGCTGGCTCAGCTGCGGGGCCTGCTGGTGATCTCCTACGCGGCGGTGCTGCCCTACGCGGATCGGTCGCAACCGATGCAGAAGATCGCGGAGGAGCTGAACGTGGACGCGGTGATCGACGGGTTCGTGGCTCGGTCGGGGGACGAGGTGCGGGTCACGGCCGAGCTGATCGACGGCGATACACAGGCCCAGCTGTGGATGAGGGAGTACACACGGGACGTCAGGGCCCTCCGCGCCCTGGAGAACGAGGTGGCACGAGAGATCGCGCGCCAGGTGGACGTCAGCCTTTCACCGGAGGAGGAATCCCGGCTGAGCGCATCGCGTCCGGTCTCGCCGGAGGCCCAGGAGGCGTTCCTCCAAGGGGTGTATCTACAGCGTCGCTACCAGGCCGAGGAGGGTCCGAACGACACCGTGTTGACGCAAAGCATCGAGGCGCTTGGGCGTGCGGTCGAGCTGGAGCCGGATTGGGCCGAAGCACACGCGGAGCTTGCCCGCGCCTATCACTGGCTCGCAAGTGGCCCGCCGAAGCCCAGGCAGGCGGAGTACTACCTGAAGGCGAAGGCGGCGGCGCAGACGGCGATCGAGCTCGATGAGACCCTGGCCGGTGGGCACGCGGCGCTGGCCTTCGTGCTCGACCAGTTCGAGCGAGACTGGCGCGGGGCGGAACGCGAGTACCGGCGCGCGCTCGAGCTGGCCCCGAACGACAACTACTACCGTTGGGGCTGGGCCATGTTCGAGTCGAGAGCCGGCCGCTACGACGACGCGGTTGCCGACTTCCGGTGGGCCCTGGAACAGGCTCCGGTCTCGCCGTCACTCCACCATCAGCTGGTGCGGGCGCTCGGATGCGCCGGCCGCTACGGGGAGGCACGTGCCCTCCTGGAGGGAGACGACGAGGACGATCCCATGACGCTCGCGTACCTGGGAAGCTTCGCGCTCCGTGAAGGCGCGGAACAGGAGGGCGTGGTCCTGCTGGAGCGCGCCCTGGAGCGGTCGGACAGCAGCAGTGTGGCCCTCTCGTTACTGGCTTTCGCATACGGTTCCGTGGGCCGGGAGCGAGAGGCCCGCGCTCTGATTCCCGAGCTCGAAGCCCGGGATGTGTGGATACCGGAGGTGTACGCGGCGATCGGAGAGTCGGAACGAGCCCTCGATGAGCTCGAATGGGGTTACGACCACGATTATCGCCCACTTCTCAGGATCGGCTGCTGGCCCGGGGCCGCCTTCACGGACGTGACGACCATGGAGGGCCTGGCCGGCCAGCCCCGCCTGGGGGAGCTCCTGCGCAAGATCGACTTCCCGCCGTCTCCCTAGGAAGTCGGAGGCGGGACGGTGCCTTTGACATCGGCACGCCCTTGTACTACTATCTTCTAAGTACTTAGTAGATAGGAGAAATGATGGAAATCCAATTCACGGGCCGCGAGCTCGACATCATGCGGGTTCTCTGGGACCGCGGGCCGTCCACGGTAGCCGAGGTGCGCGAGTCCCTCGAGGACGACCTGGCTCACACGACGGTCCTCACCATGCTCAAGGTGATGGAAGGGAAGGGCTTCGTATCGCGCCGCGCCGACGGTCGTGCGCACCGCTACGCGGCCGAGATCGAGCGGGTGGCCGCGGGCGAGAGCGCGCTCGGCCGGCTCACCGAGCGGTTGTTCGGCGGATCGCCCGAGGAGCTCTTCATGCATCTGGTCGACTCGGGCCTCTCGGAGGCGGAGCTCCGGCGGATGCGTGACCTGCTCGACGAGCGGCTCGACGAAAGGAAGGCGGACCGATGATCGCGTATCGGATGCTCTACGCGGTGGTCGTCGCACTGCCGGTCCTGGGGGCCTCATTCGGAGTGGCAGCCGTGCTTCGCCGACATGGGAAGCCCGAGCGGTGGATATGGCTCGTCGGCCTCGTCCTCTCGTTTGCGTTGCCGACCCTGTACCTCTCGACGTCCCTGGCGCGCGTGCCATCGGCGCTCACCGAGTCGAGCATCCCTCGCGACGACGCGGTGGCCCCCGACACGGACGATGGGCCGGCCTTCATGCGCTTCACGTCGGTGATCCGCGTGCCACGCGCCGACGTCGGCTTCGGCCTCGACGAGGTCCTCCTCGCCGTTTGGATGCTCGTATCTGGAGGGTTGGCGCTCCGTTGGCTGGTGTCGGGCCGCCGACTCGTGCGCCTCACGCGATCCTGGCAGCGAGACGCCGTGGATGGCACCGAGGTATGGCTGACTCCCACGTCGGGGCCGGCCGTGGCCGGAGTCCTGCGGTCTCGCATCCTGGTGCCCCGGTGGCTGCTGGACCTGCCGGAGGAGCAGCGCACCCTCGTGCTGCTCCACGAGCGCGAGCACGTGCGGGCCCGTGACCCCTGGCTGATGGCGGTCACCCGGGTGGCGCGCATTCTCGCCCCGTGGAACCCCGTGGTGTGGGCGCTCTCTTCACGCCTCCTGCGCGCCGTCGAGATGGACTGCGACCGGCGTGTGCTGTGGCAGCGCCCCGATGTCCGCGCGTATTGCGACACCCTGCTCGCGATCTCGGCCCGCCAACCGAGTCGACTGATCGGCGCCGCGGCGTTCGCGGAGCCCCGGGTCCCCCTGCAGAAGAGGATCATCGCCATGACTGCTCCTGCCCGTTCCATCTCGGTCGTCGGTGCCACGCTCGTGCTCGCGCTCGGGGCGCTCCTCGTCGTCGGGTCGTGCAGTGTGCCCGTGCCGACCGAGCGTGACGCCGACTCGAGCCAGGGCGTCGTGCCGGTACCCGTCCCCAACAGAATCACAGTGGCGATCGCCGTGGACGGCGAGGTCACCATCGACGGCCAGGTGACCTCCTGGGACGACGCCACTGATGTCTTGGCGGCGCGAGCTGCAGCGGCCACCGGGCCGGTGGTCGCAAGGATCCACGCACCCGACGATGTCCCCTACCGCCACATCGAGCGCCTCCAGCGCGCGCTGGTGGAGGCGGGGGTCATCCGCGTGGCAATCATGGTGCGAGAGTCGGGCGACCAGTTGCACCTCGTCCTTCCGGAAACGACCGCAGGGGCAGAGCAGTCGCAGATGGATGAACGGAACGTGCTGGAGCTCACGGTGCAGCCGACCGGACGTGTCGACGTTCGTCGCGGGGCGTCCACGGAGGTGGAGAGTGTAGAGCCTCGAGCCCTGACGTCGATCTGGCTCGACGATGTCGCCGAGAATCCCCGTCTGATTGCGGCAGTCAGATACGATCCCGGCGCCACCTACGCGCATGTCAGGGCCACATTGGGCGTGCTCGAAGGGGTTGCAGCACGCATCGCGTTGTTCGGCGACCCTGCCGGGTAGAAGTCCCCCCGCCATCCCAGCCCCGAGCCGCGTCCGCCGAACGTCGGTGGGCGCGGCTCATTCGTCGGTCCCCCCGCGGACACTTGTCGACGGCCGACTTCGAGGTGGTGATGCCGATGTCCGAGGGTATGGGCTGCCCCAGGAGCGCGCGCCTTGCGCGAGGCTCCCGACCGGTGGGAAGTTCCGTCGTCGCGTTCGCGGCGCCGTCACGCCCCCCGTCCCGATCGGTTACAGATGAGTCTCGTCCTCGAACGTCTCAACGCGGCTCTCGAGGGCCGCTACCACATCGTGCGCGAGATCGGCGAGGGCGGTATGGCGACGGTCTTCCTGGCCGATGACCTCCGCCACGAGCGCAAGGTCGCCCTCAAGGTGCTCAAGCCCGAGCTCGCGGCGGTGGTCGGCGCGGAGCGCTTCCTCGCCGAGATCAAGACCACGGCGAACCTACAGCACCCCCACATCCTGCCGCTCTTCGACTCGGGAGAGGCGGACGGCTTCCTCTACTACGTGATGCCGTTCGTGGAAGGCGAGACGCTCCACGACTGGCTCGACCGAGAGAAGCAGCTCCCTGTCGGTGAGGCCGTGCGGATCGCCGTGGCGGTCGCGGGCGCGCTCGCCTACGCACACGAGCACGGCGTCGTCCACCGCGACATCAAGCCCGGCAACATCCTCATCCAGGCGGGCCAGCCGGTGGTCGGTGACTTCGGGATCGCCCTGGCGGTCGGCGCCGCGGGCGGCGCGAGGCTCACCGAGACCGGGCTCTCCGTGGGCACGCCGTACTACATGAGCCCGGAGCAGGCGACCGGCGACATGAGCGTCGGGCCCGCGAGCGACATCTACGCGCTCGGCGCGGTGCTCTTCGAGCTCCTGACCGGTGATCCGCCCTACATGGGCAACACGGCGCAGGCAGTGCTCGGCAAGATCCTGCAGGGGATCCCGGTGTCGGCGACCGCGGTTCGCCGCTCCATTCCGGTGAACGTGGATGCGGCGATCCGGAAGTCGCTGGAGAAGCTCCCGGCGGACCGGTTCACCTCGGCGAGCGACTTCGCGAAGGCCCTCGAGGATCCGAGCTTCCGCCACGGTGATGTGGCCGAGTCCGCCGGAGGGAAGGCCGGTCTCTGGAATCCGGTCTCGATCGGGGCGTCGGCGTTGGCGACGGTGCTGGCGGTGGTGGCCGTCTGGGCGCTGCTCCGGCCGGAGCCGACACAGCCGGTCATGCGCCTCTCCCTCAATCCGGGAGACAATCCGTTCCCCAGCGAGTGGATCGGGCTGTCGCCCGACGCGACGGTCATGGTGAGCAGTCGACCCGACGAGGCCGGCAACTGGGGACTGTACCTGCGACGCTTCTCGGACTGGAGCGAGGTCCAGCTTCCCGGGGTGAATCAGCCGGTGAACGACCCGACCATCTCGCCGGACGGGACCGAGGTCGCGTACTTCGACAGCGGCGTGCTCAAAGTCAGCCCCCTTTCCGGCGGGCTGATCCGAACACTGGCCGAGGACGCGAACTGCTGTGGTCGATGGGGGGGCGACGGCTACTTCTACTACGCCGCACAGGACGGCTCCATCCACCGTGTTCCGGTATCGGGCGGGATATCGGAGGAGGTCTTCCCGCTGGGACCGGACGACCAGGGCGGACTCGGCTACTACCACCCCATACCGGGCACGGAGAAGGCGATCTTCTCGGTCTTCTCCACGCCGTCCCGCACCGAAGCGATCGACCTCTCCAACGGGGAGCGTCACGTCATCTCTCCGGGCCTCCGCTCCTATTTGACGAAGACGGGACATCTGGTCTTCGCCACCGACGACGGACGCCTCATGGCCGCTCCGTTCGACCGTGGAGACATGGTGCTCGCGGGCCCGGCCGTCCCGATCATCGAGGGCATGACGATCCGGAACGGAGACGCCGCATACAGCCTCGCCGACGACGGCACGCTGCTGTACTGGCGAGGACCGGCGTCTTCGTCGTCTGCCGAGTTCGTCTGGATCAATCGGAACGGCGCGGTGACGCCGGTCGATCCGGGGTGGTCGTTCTCGCCGGGGGCGGGCAACTTCGGCTGGAGCCTTTCACCCGACGGCACGCGACTCGCGTTTCGCGACAACGCCGACGATCCCGGCGAGGTCTGGGTCAAGGAGCTCGACGACGGCCCCCTCTCCCGACTGACGTTCGATCCCGGGTTCGACAGCGATCCCATTTGGAGCCCGGACGGCCGGTCGATTCTCTTCTTGTCCGCGCGGGTCGCTGCCGGCCACCCGACGGTCTGGTCGAGGCGCGCGGACGGGACCGGTGAGCCCCAGCTGGTGCTCGATCCCGAGCGCGCTGCCTCGGAGATCGAGGTCAGTCCGGACGGCGAATGGATCGTAATGCGCACCGGAGACGCTCCGAGCAGGGACATCCTGGCCCAACGGCCGGGTGTCGACAGCGTGGCGACCCCGCTGCTCGCCTCGCCCGATTTCGACGAGGCCGCCCCCGCGATCTCTCCCGACGGACGGTGGCTGGCGTACGGGTCGAACGAGACCGGAGGGTACCAGATCTACGTGCGGCCCTTCCCCGACGTCGAGTCCGGACGGTGGCAGGTCTCCACCTCGGGCGGGGCCGCCCCCCGCTGGTCGCATCGTGGAGACGAGATCTTCTACGGCACGGCGAC
>JASFUR010000176.1:0-7074 GCA_050050215.1 Gemmatimonadota bacterium | reverse complement strand
CCTGATCGACGCGCGTGGATCCGACGCACAGGCGCTCTTCGACGCGGGCGACCAGCTCAACACCGCCTGCGAGGACTGCCACCAGGCGTTCTGGTACCCGCCGAGCTAGGTCTTCCAAGGGCCGCTGGGCCCGCGGAGAAGCATGATATCCGGAGTGATACCGAGTGCGTTCGTTCTCGGAGCGGCCGGGGTGGCTGCCCTTCTGCTCGCGGTCCGGAGGACGCCCATCGCGGACCGGGGGCGACGCCACCGGGCGTCGGCCGTCCTCGCCGTGGCGATCGTGGCCCAATGCCTGCATTTCGCCGAGGAAGCGGTCACCGGATTCCCCGATCGTCTGGGCGACCTCCTCGGACTCCCGGCCATGCCAGGATCCTTCTTCCTGGCCTTCAATCTGATGTGGATCGGACTCTGGATCGCCTCGATCCCGGCCATCCGCGCGGGGTGGACTCCGGGTTTCTTCGCGGCCTGGTTCCTGGCGATTGCCGGAACGCTCAACGGAATCGCCCACCCTCTGATGGCGCTCGCGGGGCGCGGCTACTTTCCCGGCCTTCTGACCTCGCCGCTCGTAGCAGGAGTCAGCATCTGGCTGTGGGTGACGCTGCGCCGGACAACGATGCCGTAAGCACTTCCGCCAGGGCCCGTGTCCTCGCAGGTTGCGGTCGTCCCTCCCGGCGAGTGCTGCACCATCGCAGCTGGATCGACACACCACGAGGAGACGCCCGATAAGCACGACGAGCGCAGGCGGGAACTCGCTGCAGCGGCACATGCGGCTCCGGTCGGCCACGGCTTTGGTCGTCGCGAACATGGTCGGCGCCGGCATCTTCACGACGACGGGCTTTCAGGCCGCCGACCTGCGGAACCCGGGGATCATCTTCGCCCTGTGGATCGTCGGCGGAGTCCTCGCCCTGCTCGGCGCGCTCTGCTACGCGGAGCTCGGGGCCATGATGCCCGAAGCCGGCGGAGAGTACGTGTACCTGCGCGAGACGTACGGGCCCGCGTTCGGCTTCATGAGCGCGTTCGTGTCCTTCACCGCGGGCTTCTCCGCTCCGATCGCGGCCGCGACCGAGAGCTTCGTCATCTACCTGGGGAACTTCTTCCCCTTCCTCGCCGAGAGCCACACCCTCGTGGCCGGCGTCGGAGTCGTCGACGTGATCGCCGTCGGGATCGTCTGGCTGCTGGTCGGGATCCACGTTCGCGCAGTGCGCGCGGGCACCGGCTTCAACGACCTGATGACGGCGTTCAAGGTCGGGGGGATCGTCGCCATCATCCTGGCTGCGGCGGCCGTGGGGAACGGCAACGCCGCCAATCTCGTGACCCCTTCGCCGATGTATGCCGAGATCGAGCGGCCCGAGCTCCTGGCAGCGTTCGGCACGTCTCTGATCTTCGTCATGTTCTGCTTCGCGGGATGGAACGCAGCGGCCTACGTCGCGGGCGAGATGAAGAACCCACAGCGTGACCTGCCGCGTGCGCTCATCCTGGGTACGACCGCGGTGCTCGTGCTCTACCTGGGGCTCAACGCGGTCTACTTCTACGGCGCCAACGTCGACGAGCTCGCCGGCCAGGTGGAGGTGGGCCTGGTGGCGTCCCGGACGCTGTTCGGGGCCTGGGGCGTCGATCTCGTCACGATCGTCCTGTGCGCCTCGATCCTGGCGTCGGCCTCGGCGATGACGGTGGCGGGCCCGAGGGTCTACTACGCCCTCGGCAAGGACTTCCAGCCGTTCGCGTACCTGGCGCGCATCCGCTCGAGCGGCGCACCCGTGGTCGCGCTGAGGGCACAGGGCGTGGTCACGTCCTTCATGATCCTCTCGGGTCGCGTAGACCAGATCCAGCAGTACGCGGGCTTCACGATCTCGCTCTTCGCGAGTCTGGCGGTCTCGTGCGTGATCGTGCTCCGCATCCGGCGGCCGGACGCGGAGCGGCCGTTCCGGGCGTGGGCGTATCCGCTGAGTCCGCTGCTCTTCATCGGTATCTCGGTGTGGATGATGTTCTGGGCGTTCCGCGGCCGGCCCCTGGAGTCGACGCTCGCCTTTTTGACCGTGCTCGTGGGCGGCGTCATCTTCGCCGTCTCAAGACGACAAGCAAGCGAGGGCAACGGGTCTCCCCCGGCTGCCCCCTGAGGAGAGGAACCACCATGCTCGGATCTCGGACCCTGCGGCTCGCAGCCGTCCTGGCCACGCTCGCCGCGACGGCGGGCGGCTTCCCGCTGTCGGCACAGCTGGGCTCCCGGCCCGCGGACCAGTGGGCGCTCACCCTCGAGAGCGGCCGGCGCATGGAGTCGCTCGAGATCCAGGACGTCGTGTCGCGCATCGGACTCGAGCCCGGCGATATCGTGGCCGAGATCGGCGCGGGCACCGGGATCTTCTCGGTGCCGCTGGCCCGCGCGGTGCGTCCGGACGGGTTCGTGCTCGCCGAAGAGGTGGACGCCGGCTTCCTACCGATGATCAGCGACAAGGAAGCCCAGGCCGGACTCGACAACATCCAGCCGGTCCTCGGGAAGTTCGAGGATCCCGAGTTGCCTCGGGGAGACGTGGACGTCGCGTTCTTCCACGATGTCCTGCACCACATTCAGGACCGGGGCCCCTACCTCCGGACGATGGCTTCCTATCTGAAGCCCGGCGGTAGGATCGTCGTGGTGGACTACGACATGAACGTCCCCGGCGTGCCCCACTCGAACCAGCCCGAGCTGTTGGTCAGCCCGGAGCAGGTCGACGGCTGGATGCGCGACGCGGGCCTCGAGCTCACGCGCAGCATCGACATGTTCGACGACAAGTTCTTCGTGATCTACACGAAGCGGGACTGACGACTCCCGTGTGGGGACATTCCCTACACGACGTCACACCCATCTCCTGACTGCCGTCCCGCAGGCTGCCGCGGCAGCTTTCGCGGTCAGAGGCGCACTATCGCGCCCGTTGTGATCGTGACTGTTTTTGTAGGGGTCTCTCGAGCGCCCGATTATCCATCCTCTCCCGTCGGGTGTCCTGAGGGGCACGACGGCGCCCCGTCCGCGAGACGGGGCGTTCTTCGTTTGGGGATTCTACCGCCGCGTCCAGATCAGGATCGCGCCGCACCGGTTGGCCCGGTATTCGATCGG
Organism: Gemmatimonadota bacterium; assembly: GCA_050050215.1. GTDB lineage: Bacteria > Gemmatimonadota > Gemmatimonadetes > Longimicrobiales > Gaopeijiaceae > UBA2982. The sequence continues at coordinate 3,983 of JASFUR010000176.1, read as the reverse complement.
GACCGTGCTGCCCGTGTAGACCTCCAGGGCCTCGATGCTCGCGGGCGAGATCTGCTGAAGATCCGGATCCAACATGCGGATGCCGTCGACGAAGACGGCCAGGTAGCAGGCTGCGCGCTGAGAGCGCGGCGGCGTGTCGTCGCTGAAGGGCACCCGAGGATTGATGGCGTACGAGGGTGCACCGACCGTCGCACCTCGGCCGCTGAGGTCGGAGCGGCGGGGATCCGTGACGACGACCCCGGGCGCGCGGTTGACGATGTCGTAGACGATCTCGGCGTTGATGTCCTCGATCTCCCGACGATCGAACTGATGGCCGAAGCCCTGCCGGCGCCGATCGTAGAAGCCGTTCCGCTCCAGGGCCTCCGCGCGAACGGTCACCTCGATGGGCTCGAGCTCGATCGCCTCTGTCGGCATGACCACGGCGAGCTCGGCCGTGCGCCCCGCCTGGATGACGAAGGTCGCGGTCCGCGACGTGTGGCCGAGACGGTCGAAGCTCACCTCGATGACGCCCGGCTCCAGGCCGTCGATCCGGAAGCGGCCCCGGGGATTGCTGATCGTACGGGCGCTGGGCCGGCCCTCGACGCGAATGTCGGCGTCCGCGACGCCTTGCCCGCGCTCGTCCGTGACGCGGCCGACCATGGTGCCCGGCTCCTGGGCGCCGATCGTCCTCAGTGGCTCTAGCAGGACCGCGAACGCACCGGTCCCCGGGACCCGCAGCGTGCCTTCGGTGACCTCGTACCCCAGTCGCTCGGCTCGAAGGGCGTGCTCGCCGGGGGGAAGATCGACGAACGAGACGCGGCCGTCCGCGTCCGATGTGACGCGGACATCGAGCTCGGGCAACTCGACGAGCACGTTCTCGAGCGCCGCACGGGTTTCGGCGTCACGGACGCTACCGGTGGTCGTCCGCGCGTCGACCGAGGGTGAAGTCGATAGCGTCGGTGTCTCCGTGGCGGGCTCCGCCGGCTCGTCGGTCGTTTGGGCGGAGGAGTAGCTCAGCGTCACCATGCGCGCCTCTTCGTCGTCCCTCACGTACAGGGTCACCTCGCCGCCCGGCACTCCGGCGACCTCTGCGGTCAGCGTCAGGCTCTCGCGGCGTGGCACCGAACAGAACCGGTACACCCCGTAGGCGTCCGTCGTCGTCTCCGTGACGGTGAACGTCTCTCGCCCGACCGCCCCGTTCGACCGGCCGTTCAGCTCGATCGAGGACCACCGCGCCCGCACCGTGGCGCCGACGAACGGATCCCCTCCCGTAGCGTCGCGCACGATCCCGGCGAGCGTCGCTGTCCTGGCGGTGGCTTCGGGCCCACAGGCCTCGCGCACGAGCTCGGCCGGTGAGGGCATGACGAGCTCGATGGAGGTCGCGACCCCGGGCGAGACCTCCTGCGTCACTTCGGGCGGCGCGAGGCCGAAGGCTTCGAGGTGCGGATCGTCGAACGCGATGCGGTAGGTGCCCTCCGCGAGGCCGACCAGCCCGAAGCGGCCCTCGGCATTCGTGAAGACGCGCTGGCTCGAGCCTGTCCAACCGACCCGGACGCCCTGGATCGGAACGCCCAGGCTGTCGACCACGATGCCTTCGATCGCCCCGGTGGTGGTGCCTTGACGGAGGTCGCGGCCGCCGGCCTCCACGACATCGTCCACGTGTCCGCCCGCGCGCCGGAATCCCACGATCCGTCGCCGGTCGCGGTTCAACGCCTCGACCTCGACCTTCGGCATGCGGATCCACCACTCGGAGACGATCCACGCGCCCGCGGGCAGTCGCTGGAACTCGATCCGTCCGGTCGCGTCTCCCGGCCGCACGTCGGGCTCCAGGTTCTCGTACGTGAACTCGAGTAGTCGCAGCTGGACCGAGTCGCGGGTGAGCCAGAGCGTGCCGGAGATGTCCGGGACACCCTCGTTCTCGCCGGTGGGTTCGAACGCGAGGCCGACGAGCTCCGAGCCGCCGTCCGTCAGTCGGAAGCAGTGCGTGTCGAGGAACCGGTCGGACAGCAACGCCTCGGCGTCCGGGGCGTAGTAGGTCCATTCCGCCGGGGTTTGCCGAACGAACCCCTCCTCGGTCAGCTCGTCGACCGCACGAGACGCGAATGGTGTGCGCATGTAGCCGCGCTGCCGTGTCCGCTCGTCGTCGACGATCGCGCCGTCCACATCGAGATCCTGCTCGTACAGGACGAGGGAGTAGCGATACAGTCCCTGTTCCTCAGCGACGGCGGCCGCGCTCAATGCCTTTCGAGCCTCATCCCAGATGTCGGCGAGAAGTCGTCCCTCGGCTCCCGGCCGCATCTCGCACGGACCGGCGTCCGCCGTGACCTCGACTCCCGCGAGGGCGATCGGGCGTGGTTGGAGTCGGAGAACCAGGGGGACGGACCGATCTGCGGCGAGGTTGAACGCGTTGCTGGTTCCATCGCTGTGGCCGAGCATCTCGGCCCGCACCACGTAGCGGCCGGGGGCGACTCCCGTGAACAAGACGCGGCCGGTCCGGTCGGCGAGACGTGAGGTCAGGACGTCGCCGTCCGCCGACACGAGGTGAGCGACAGCTCCGGGTAGTGGCACCCCGCTGTCACCCGCGACGACCTGGACGAGCACGTTCTGCGCGTGCGCGGCTGGAGCAGCTGCAAGAAGAGCGGAGAGGACGAGCGTGAGCCGAACCGCCCACCGCGCGAACCAGTGGCCTGGGGGGTCGCCGGGGACCTTCCGTTCAAGTGATGCGTGCATCGCCGACTCCGAATGGAAGCCTGCGGTTACCATGCGTCGCGGGGCCCGTGGTCGCAAGCTGGCCTGTGGCGTTGCGCCCCTTCGGCCCTCAGGGTCGCATACGGCGACTACGATGTGCAGATTGGCGACACGGAGTTCGCAAACAAACAGTTATGCGCAATGACCCGTAGACATCTCGAGCAGTAGAATGCTGGCGGGGAGCGACCAGAGGTCCGATGCAGTAGGTGGCCAACACCTTCTCTTGTTGGGTGGCACGACCCTCTACGTCTGGTACTCGCTGGTAAACGTTCCCGGGCATCTCGGCCGCGTAGTGCTCGGGATGGGCGCCATCGCTTTCGCATATTGGTTGGCGCGGGCGACGGGACCGTCCGAGCGAGCGGGGAACGGTCCGTTGATGAGCTTCTTTTGGGCTACCTTGCTCTTCTCGATGCCCGTGGCCGGCGGGGACCCGCCTCGGGGACATGGTTTCGTCGCGGCAGCAGTTGGGAGTTTCGTGTTTCAGGGAAGTTGGGCTCTCTTCAGGTACCCATTCGTGCCAAGCCGGGCCGGTAAGGGCTTCCTTCGCAAACCGGTCATTGAACGCTCCCTGATCGGTGGGAGTGTCGGGGCGGCAATGGCAGTTGCGCTATCCGTTCTTGTCGCGCTCGTCTTTGCCGTCCGAACCTTTGAGGTTTCACCGGACCAGAGGTCGATGCTCTGGGGAGATTGGGTATCCGTCTCAGGCGCTTATCTGGGTGGGCATGCAGTTGCCGGCAGCGTCATTGGAGCGTTGGCACCCATCGTACGGTGGCCCCTGGGTGCGATGAGTCTCGGAATCCCCCTGACGGGTATCGTGTACGGGTCCGCCGCCATTGCCCTGAGTCGCATGGAGTTCCTTGGGGCCGATTGGGATCCGGCGGTATTCACACCTGCAGGTGTCCTAGTCATCCTGACGTGGATCGGGCCGATGTGGGGGCTCATGGTCAAGGAATGGATTGAAGGGGGTTAGGTGAGCGGGACCTTGACCATGAAGGTGGTCACTGCGCATAACAGTGCGAGTGCCGCTTCCGTTCGCTGCGCTCGCTCCAGTGGAGCATGGCGCATACGGTTCTAGGACCGGTCGATGAGTCGGGAGAAGTGGAGCGGTGCAAGGCCGGTCGAGCGTATGGGGCGCGCCACGCCGGCACTCTCCGAGACGTTATAGGACAGCGCGTGGACGAACGGCCGGGTCGGCTCTCATAAGAAGGATGTCGATGGGTAACCGCATGCGATCGTCGGCAATCGTCCTGGCTCTG
>JASFUR010000175.1:0-7080 GCA_050050215.1 Gemmatimonadota bacterium | reverse complement strand
GCCAGCTACGGTCCTCCCGGCCAGATCGCCACGCTGATCCTGCCGGCCGATACCGCGTGGAATACGCCCGGGCATCCGGCGGAGCCCGTGCCACCCAATGAGCCTCCGACGCCCGACGACGCCCGCGTCGAAGACGTGGCGCGCGTCCTGCGGGACGCCAAGGAGTCCGGTGCGCTCCTCCTGAACGGCGCGGCGGTCTCCGAGCAGGGACTCCTGCTGGCGGGCCAGGTCGCGGCGGCCACCGGGGCGCGCCTCTTCTGCGACACGTTCGTGACCCGTATGGCCCGCGGTGCCGGGCGGGTGAATCCCCTGCGGGTGCCGTATCTGGGGGAGCAGGCCGTGCAGCTCCTGGACGGCACGCGCCAGCTCGTGACAGTCGGAACGAAGGCGCCGGTGTCCTTCTTCGCCTACCCGGGCAAGCCGAGCGAGCTCACGCCCGAAGGGTGCGCGGTGCATACGCTCGCCGAGCCTTCGGAGGATGGGGTCGGGGCGTTGGCGGCGCTCGTGGAGGCGCTCGACGCGACGACGCTGGTGCCCGCGACCGAGGCCGAGGCGCGCTTCGAGTCGCCGCGAGGCGCGCTCACGCCGAAGTCTCTCGCTCAGGCGGTCGCGCATGCGCTGCCCGAGCAGGCGATCATCATGAACGAGGCCGCCACGGCCGGCCGGCCCGTGCCCGGATTCACCGCCGGTGCGGCGCCGCACGACTGGCTGGATCTGACCGGTGGCGCGATCGGTCAGGGCATGCCTGCCGCGACGGGGGCGGCGGTCGCTTGCCCCCACCGGAAGGTCCTCTCCTTGCAGGCGGACGGCAGTGGCATGTATACCGTCCAGGCCCTGTGGACGCAGGCGAGGGAGTCTCTGGACGTTACAACCGTTATCTTTTCGAATCGCAGATATGCGATTCTCGAGATGGAATACGGCCGCGTCGGTGCGGGTGAGCCGTCGCCCGCGACGCGAAGTTTGTTCGAGCTTTCCCGCCCCGATCTGGATTGGGTGGGTCTCGCTCGGTCGATGGGCGTCGAGGGTGGGCGCGCGACGACGGCCGAGGAGCTCGTGAAGGGACTCGAGCGGGGGTTCGGAAGCTCTGGACCCTACCTGATCGAGGCGGTATTGGGAGGCTGAGCAGCGACGTACACGTAGTCAGGGGACGGACATGAGCACTGAAACGATCGAGAAGGCCCCGAACCAGAAGCCGCAGCACCGTGAGATCTCCGAGCGAGAAGCGAGAGAGGTCGCCGAGGCGGCGCGTGAGAAGGAATGGACCCTCCCGAGCTTCGTGCGGGAGATGTACCTCGGCCGGCTGCGCATGGACCTCATCGACCCGTTCCCGGCACCCAAGAAGGACGACGGCGAGCGGGGCGAGAAGTACCTCGCGGACCTGAGGGCCTTCCTCGAGACGATCGACGGCGCCGCGCTCGACAAGGAGCCCGGCATGCCGGAGAACGTCCATTCGGGGCTCGCCCAGCTCGGCGCCTTCGGCATGAAGATTCCGCAGGAGTACGGCGGCCTGGGCCTGTCCCAGAGCACCTACACGCGGGCCCTCGCCCTGGCCGGCTCGCACAGCTCGACCATTTCGTCGACGCTGTCGGCCCACCAGTCGATCGGCGTACCTCAGCCACTCGTGGTCTTCGGCACCGAGGAGCAGAAGAAGAAGTACCTGCCGCGGCTCGCGCAGGGCGCCATCTCGGGCTTCGCGCTCACAGAGGTGGACGTCGGCAGCGACCCGGCGCGCATGCGCTGCGAGGCCGTCCTGAGCGAGGACGGCTCCGAGTACGTCCTCAACGGTCGCAAGCTCTGGTGCACGAACGCGCCGCTCGCCGAGCTGCTCGTCGTCATGGCGCGTACGCCGAGCGGCGACGGCAAGCGGGGCAAGATCACGGCCTTCATCGTGGAGACCGCGTGGGAAGGCGTCGACGTATCGCACCGCTGCTCGTTCATGGGGCTGCCGGGCATCGAGAACGGCGTCGTCGAGTTCAAGGACGTGCGCATCCCGGTCGAGAACCGGCTGCTCGAGGAGGGCCGCGGGCTCAAGCTCGCGCTCGTGACACTGAATACGGGTCGACTCGGTATTCCAGTCACGTGCGCCGCGTCCGGCAAGTGGTGCCTCCAGGTCGTGCGCGAGTGGGCGAACGTGCGCAAGCAGTGGGGCGCCCCGATCGGCAAGCACGAGGCGGTCGCGCACATGATCTCGAGCATCGCCTCCGACACGTACGCGATGCAGGCCGTGGCCGAGCTCGGCGTGGCGCTCGCGGACTCCGGTAAGTTCGACATCCGGCTCGAGGCCGCGATCGGGAAGCTGTTCAACTCCGAGGTCGGGTGGCGGGTCGTCGACCAGACCATGCAGATCCGCGGCGGACGCGGCTACGAGACCGCCGAGTCGCTCGAGGCGCGGGGCGAGGCCCCGATCGCCGTCGAGCGTATGCTCCGCTCCATGCGAATCAACAGGATCTTCGAGGGTTCCTCGGAGATCATGCGGCTCTTCATCGCTCGCGAGGCCGTGGATCCGCATCTCAAGAAGGCGGGCGCGGTGGCCGACCCCGACGCCGCGATGGGGGACAAGGCCAAGGACGCGGTCGGGCTCGGCGTCCACATGGCCGGATGGATCGGCCAGAACCTCGTCGGCTGGAGCCGGAAGCCGTCGTACGGCAAGTACGGAAAGCTCTCGGGCCACGTGGCCTTCGCCGACCGCACCTCACATCGGCTGGCCCGCGGGATCGCGATGGCCATGGCCCGATACGGTCCCAAGCTCGAGCGGCGTCAGGCGGTGCTCTTCCGGCTCGTCGACATCGGCTCGGAGCTCTACGCGATGTGCGCGTCGGTGGTCCGGGCCACCGAGCAGGTGAAGGAGAATCCCTCGGACCAGAGCCCCGTCCGGCTCGCGGACCTCTTCTGTCAGCGGGCGAGGCAGCGCGTGGACGATCTCTTCGACGATCTGTTCAGCGACGTCGACGGCGATGCGTACAAGGTTGCACAGGAGGTGCTCGAAGGAGAGTTCACCTGGCTCGAAACGGGGATCTTCCCGCCGCCGGCACCCGACGGATTCGAGCGCTGAGACTCGAGCTCAACGTTTTTCGGTGACTCGGGTACGTATGTAGGCATTGTGTTAAGTTCCAGGGCTTGCATCGGGACTGGTCGCCGTCGGGCGGGCCGCCTCGCTGCCCACGGATGTATCGCTTAGAAGGAGATCCGAATGCCGAGAATTGGCATTTCCTTATTTGGAATCGTCGCGCTCGCGGCGCTCGTGCCCCAGCAGGCCCAGTCCCAGGACTGGACTCAGCGTGAGTACCCGCTCGCGCCCCCCAACGCGAAGGGGAACATCGTCGCCCCGTACTTCGACGGATACTATCAGAACGAAGACGGCACGTGGACGCTCTCGTTCGGGTTCATGAATCGGAACGAGGAGGACCTCATCGAGATCCCGCTCGGTGAGAACAACTTCATCGAGCCGGCGCAGTACGACGGAGATCAGCCCACCTCCTTCCCGGTGGTGAGCTACCCGGGCTTCGGCGGACCGCGTGAGCGTGGCGCGTTCGGCGTCATCGTCCCCGCGGACTTCGAGGGTGAGGTGTGGTGGACGCTCACCACCGATGGCTACACGACCAAGGTGCCCGGTCGGCTCCATGCTCCGGAACGAGCCATCACCTTCGAGAGCGCCTACGGTCTGAGCACGACACCGCAGGCCGAGGGCTCGCTCCGGCCGACCCTCACCTTCACCGAGGGTGGGGATCCCTATTGGGGCCTCCACGGGATCGAACATCCCCGCCACTTCACCACCGAGGTCGGAGAGCCGATCGAGGTGACGGTGTGGGCCTGGGATCGTGGGGAGCGAGAGCTCGCGGACGTCAACGTGACCCTGTGGAAGTTTCAGGGGCCCGTCGGAGCCAAGGTGTCCTTCGCGTCGCTCCTTCCGGAGCCGCCGGAGGAGGAAGACGGAGGTCGTCGCCGTGGCGGCTTCAGCTTCGGTGGCGGCGCGCCGACCCTGTACGGGCCTGGCCCGGCCGAGATCGGGCAGCCCATCCGGGTGCCGACCGAAGGCCCGAGCGCCGACAAGCTGACCTTCAGCGCGGCCTTCGACACCCCGGGCGAGTATCGGATTCGCGTGCGTGTCGACAACTGGACCGCTGGCGATAGTCAGGCCGGGAACGCATGCTGCTGGTCCAACGGTTACGTGAACGTCACGGTGACGGAGTAGTTGCAGAAAGCGGTCCATAGGGATTAGATCACAGCAGGACCCCGTAGAGGAGAGGATAATGAAGCATTCATCGATCGACCGCCTGATGTCGCGTGTGATCGCGCCGGCTGCATTCGCAGCGCTCGCGATCCTCGGCTCGGGCACCTCGGCACACGTGGCGGCCCAACAAGCCCAGTTCGCGAGTGCCGGGACGGATGACGCGGACGTGACGTTTACGCGTGACGTGCTGCCGATCATCCAGGACAACTGTCAGGTCTGCCATCAGGAAGGCGCCATCGGACCGATGCCGCTCATGACGTACCAGGACGTCCGTCGCTGGTCCCGTCGCGTGAAGAACATGGTGGAGCAGCGCGAGATGCCGCCCTACCAGTACGACACCGACTTCGGCATCCAGGATCTGAAGTACGATCCGCGCCTGAGCGAGGAAGACATCCACACGATCTCGGCATGGGTCGACGGCGGCATGGCCGAAGGTGATGCGGCCGACGCGCCTCCGCCTCCCGTGTGGCCCGATCCGGCCGAGTGGCGTCAGCTCGAGATGTGGGGCCGTCCGCCGGACGTGGTCGTGAAGTCCACGCCGTACAGCATCCCGGCCGAGGGCCAGGACCGCTGGTGGCAGCCCATCGTGCCGACCGGTGTCACCGAGGATCGGTGCATCCAGGCCATCGAGACGAAGCCGTCCGTTCCGGGCCGTGCCGTGACGCACCACGCGAACACGACGTTCCGTGTCGAGGACGGCCAAGGTGGCCGCCTCTCCGAATACGCGCTCGGTAAGATCGGCGAGATCATCCCCGAGGGCGCTTGCCGTCGCTTCCCCGCGAACGCGTCGGTGGCCTTCGACATCCACTACTGGCCGAACGGCAAGGAAGTGATCGACGACCAGGTCTCGATCGGCATCTGGCTCCAGCCCAAGGACTACGAGCCGAAGTATCAGCAGACGCTGACGCTCTACATGCTGCAGGGTGGCGTCGCCGGCCGCGGTTACGACATCGCGCCGCACGGCACGCTCATGACGCGTGGTATCCACCAGTGGAATACGCCGGTCCGCATCGACAGCTGGCAGCCGCACGGCCACACGCGCCTCGTGGCGATGTCGATGGAGATCCTGCGCGAGAACGGCCGTATCGAGCCGGTCAGCATGGTCTCGAACTGGAGCGCGCTCTGGCACCACAGCCACATCTACGGTGACGATGCGGCGCCGCTCCTGGACGTGGGCGACAAGATCATCCTCACGGCCTGGTACGACAATTCGGAGAACAACCGATACAACCCCGATCCGGATCAGTGGGTCGGTATCGGCGACCGGACGGCCGACGAGATGTCGCACGCTTGGATCGCGGTCACCCACCTCGACGAGGAAGGGTACCAGCAGCTCAAGGCCGAGCGTCAGAACCGCATGGTGAGTGACGAGGACTAGAGCCTCGAAACCCTAGCGGCAACGGAGCCGCGGGCCGGTCGTCACGACCGCGCCCGCGGCTCTTTCTTTTGTACCCCGTCCGATCTCCAACACGGACGCGCTCCTCCGTGTCTTCTTCCCTGCGCGGCCGCCCGGGAACGAAATCGGCCTCCGGGGCCACGGTCGGCGAGTTGCCGCAGGGGCCTGCAACGATTGCCTCCTGCGGCAGCTTTTTTTGTCCGGGGGCCCGGAACGGCCCGAAGGGCGCTCGGCTTCAAGAAGTGGGTAACTGCTGGTCGTACAGTATCTTACAGGATCGTGTGTCCCCTGGGGGTGACATTTTGGCCGGACGGCACGGGCCTTGTCCCAAGCAGGTGTGAAATCGGACTCACTGGTCCGTCATTCAGGTACACATGGCCGGTTCGTGACGTGGCAGGGTGCGCTCATCCGCGCGACACGGATGCGGTAAGTACTGACAAGGAGCACCCTCATGCGTTTGGTAACCTCCGTATGTCTGTCGCTGATGACCGTCGCGGTCACGGCCGGCAATGTGGTGGCCGCCGCCCCTCTCGTGGAGGGCGGTGACACCATCGTGACGTACAACTTCAATGATCTGTCGGCCACCAACTGCGGTATGTGGGGAGGCACCACGAGTGGCCTCTACCAGGACCTCGAGTTCCCGTCGCCGACCTACATGACGGTCTGTTCGACGCAGAACGGGACCAATGGCCTTCAGCCGTCGGCTTTCGTCGCGGGACTGGTGGAGGTTCGCGTGAAGCTGCCCTCGGCCGCGATGTCCGTGTCGGTGGAATCCTTCCTGTACCAGTACGGTGAAGCGCCGACCTTGATCGCCTATGACTCCACCGGCGTCGAGCTCGGCCGGATGTCCGCCGGAGCCATGAACATCTGGTCCACCCTCGAGGTGCAGGCGGGCGACACGCCGATCGCCGAGATCGGCCTTCTCCTGCCGCAGCTCGTGGGATACATCGACAACCTCAAGGTCTCCTACGGCCTGCCTGCTCCGCCCGAGCCGGACGTGGTGCCCGAGCCGGAGCCCGAGCCGGAGCCCGAGGCGACCGATCCGGTCTCCATCGCCGACTGCCGGAAGGCGGGCTGGATGGAGTTCGGCTTCCGCAACCAGGGACAGTGCGTGAGCTTCGTCCGCAACGGACGGGACAGCCGCTGAGGACGCGGTCGCCCCGCTGGGGTGAAGACAACGGCCCCGCCGGTTTCGACCGGCGGGGCCCTCGTCGTTTCAGGACGGGGGTCGGGATTCCCTAGCTGAAGTCCCGCCCGAGGATCACCGAGACGATGATCGCGCCGACGGCCAACGGGGCCACGTACCGGATGAACAGCCGCCATAGCCCGTACCGGAACCATCTGGGTTCGTTGCCGTCTTCCAGCTCCGCTTCCGTCGTCTCGCGCGTCATGAACCAACCGGCTGCGAGCGTGATGGCGAAGCCCCCCGTGGGTAGCATCCAATTCGAGACGA